>JAGLDH010000011.1 GCA_023145835.1 Methylococcales bacterium | reverse complement strand
TGTTTTAAAGGGAACACTCATGAGAAAAGAATTAGTTTCTCTTTTAAAACAAGTAGAGTTAGATCAAATTGCAGAAAATATAAAAAATATTAATCGGCTGTAGATAAAAATACCAATAAAAATAAAGGGGTGTTTTTTTAATGGATGATATAAAATGTTCAATCAACTCTTGGTAGTAAGTATTATTGATAGATCGTAATTTAAAGTTTTTCAAAAAAGGAAAAATAATGAAACAGATATTTAAAACCAATAAAAAATTATTATCATTTTCTTTTTTGATGATATTGCCCTATCTAAGTATGGCAAGTGAAGTCTTAGAAAATAAAACGTTATATGAATATCAACGTGATGCCATTGACTTTGATTTTCAAACACTTTTAGAGCAGTCAGAAGCTGAGGGTAATAACGAAAGTTTAGTTATTGAGCAAAAAAATAAACCCAAAAGTAAGCAGGAGCTGGACGTATTATTGGGTACTTGGATCCTATCTCATAAAGAAGAAGGTGTGACTTATACAGATAGATTTGAAATAAATGAAATTTCAGAAAATAAGAAAGGTGGCTTTGATGCTTTTGGGAAACTATTTTTAAATAACAAGGGAAAAGGGGCGTTACTTTTATGCTCTAAATATAAATACTCTCAGCTAGTCGCTTATTATGCAGCTGATTATGATTGTACTAGCCACTCTTCAGCAGGTCAGCGATATATTTATTCTATCAGGGTGTCTGGAAATATAGTGACTAATGGGTACTATGGTACAGGCGATTCGATGGAAAGCTCTGTTATTTCAATAATGAGTAAATCTATGCGCATAGATGGATATCGTCAATCAAATGATTCTCAATATGAATCAAGTTATGATGAAAGTATAAAGGAATTGATGATTCCCCTTGTTAATTATCAAGGGTCTAAATATAGAGTGATATTTGAAAATAAAGGTGATTTGATCTTTGCATTAAAAGACGCTCAACCAACAGTATTAGAAAGCCCTCAGTCCGAAGTTGTTTATGATGAAAAAAAATTGGAGTTAGTGATTCCTAGCCTTATCTATAAAAAGTCTAAATTTCGCGTTATTTTAAAAGAAACAGAAGGATTTGTTTTTTCTGTAAAAGAAGCAAAACCATTGTAGTTAAAATTTTGGTAGGGTGGCACAGCTTTTTTGCCCACGTGGAAAGTTATTGATAAAACTTTAGCAGGAAAATACTTGGTTTTTGATTGAATGCTTTGTATTTATGATTGGGGGGTAGAAGAGCGTTGTCTATCCTACCAAATCTATTCAGGCATTAATGACACAGATGATTCTTCTGGTAATTCCCACATAGCACCTGTCAGAGGATCTACAATAAACGACCCAATGGTTCCACCAAATAAAATATTTCCAAAATACCAATCATCTAATTGGGTATCTAATACTACAAAGTTTGATTGATAGCCTGTTTTATCAAATTTAACAGTATAAGTTTCGCCATCAAAAAAACCGGCTTTAGTTGTTAGGGTGACTTGTTTTGGGGTCATGCCATTTTCTACCTCTACGCCTGCTTGGTTTTTAATCACAAATGTAGCACCATCAGGAGAGCTATTGACTGTTACGGGATAATCAGATTGGCTTACAATACTTGCACAACCTGATAAACATAAAAAACTTAGTGCAATACAGTTTCTAACGAACATTATTAACTCCAGTAATAAAAGACGTGTCTAGATTAAGTGTTTGTTAACAGCATAGTCTAAAAAGGTTGTTGGATACAAGGAAGACTATTGAATGAAAATTGATTGTCATTCTTTAGAGGTGTTTTTATATTTCTTACGTTTGGGGCGAAGGACAGAGTCTTAGTGGGTAAATAATCAAGAAAATTGACTGGAGATAGCCTACTTGGGCTTAAAGGAACACTGCCTAATTTTTTTATTATAAAACTATTTTTATTTCCCTCAGAGCGAGTAGCACAACGGTGACTTAAATGACTGGAAGCGTTGAGTAACGATTCAGGTAAAACAGCAAGGTTACCACCCATGCTATTTTCAGGTTTTAAATTAAGCTCTCCATCTGTACTTAATTTAGAATTGGCTATCACTAAGCTGTTTGGAGATTCGAATAAAAAACCAGGTATTGTAATATTTCCTGCCGTATCTCCAATAGCATTAGCGATAATATTGCTGTTGTTCAAAACAACAATAGGGTTATCAATGGAAATATTTCCACCTTGTCCTTGGCCATGCCTTACACTTGATGTTATGGCACTCTCATTATTGAGGTACAAAAGAGCTTTACCATTTATATTGATAGATCCAGCATGAGCTTTTTGGGCTTGTGCTGAGATAACTGAATTGTTTTTTAACTGAATAGTCTCATTTACAGTGATATTTATATCACCTGCTTTAGCCATTTCAGGATCTGTTATGTTATTAAAATTGGTATACCCACTGGAAGAACTTATAAAGGCGTTATTTAATAAAAGGTTAGTGGCGTTAATTGTTAAATTTCCAGATTTACCAGTAGAATCAGTCCCGGTGATAATAGATGAACGATTATTCAACGCTATATTATCAGCATTAATTTCAATATTTCCACCATTTTCTGCTCCCAAAGTAGGCGCGCCAATAAGGGATGTATTGTTCATGTCTAAAAAACTGACATCAATTTTTAAGTCCCCCGCAGTTCCAGTGATTAAACGTCGATCATCTGGTTGTATCGCTCCAGTAGTAAGATAAGAGTCTTGTAAGTTAAAATAATCTGCTTTAATCTCTACATTGCTTCCGTTACTAGAAGCTAGTGTACTGCTATCGATTCTAGCTTTGTTTTTAACCAGAATGTTTTTTGCTGAAATAAACGTGTTTTTCACTTGTCCAGAGGAGAAAGCGTTATTTGATATTGATGAATACGATTCAACACTTTCACTACCAAATATTTTAATAGTGGAAAAACCGTCCAAGATAATATCTTCATTTACCTCTATGGATAGAACTCCAGAGACTCCTTCTCCAGCATTTTTGATGCTTATTTCTCCTCCATCACGTATTATCAAATTTTGTGACTCTATTGTTAAGTCTCCTGAATTGCCAGTGGAATAGAGGTTAGCAGAAATTTGACTCGCTCCTTTGTTAGTATTACTTGACATTACTATTTCATTTGCCTTAACAAACAAATTGCCTGTATTACCTACTCCATAGTTATGGGTACTTATGAACGCCCAATCAGAAAGTTCAAGCTTATCTGTCAGAATCTTTAAATTTCCAGTTTTTTTGTTTCCAAAATAGTCATTCGAAATTGTTGCACGAGTTTCAAAGCTATCACCTTTTAGAAAAATGCTGTTCGCCTTGATCTCTATATTTCCATATTGACCTTTTGTTGCAAAGTTTGATTCTGAGCCTATTCTTCCATTAAGCAGCTCTAATGACCCTGTATTGATGGTTAAATTACCTGAATTGCCAAGACCTGTTGTATGATTTAAGATACTTCCATTTTTTACTTTCAATGCGTCTGTATGGATGGTTAAGTGACCTGAGTTCCCCTGCCCATTAGTAATGTTTTGAATGATTGAATCATCTGAAAGTACAATAGAACCAGCTTTAATAGTTAAGTTTCCAGAACTTCCTTCTGCTGTTTTCGTCACTTTACTATTAATTTTTGATCCATCATGTAGATCTAGTGAACCTGTATTGATTGATAGTGCACCAGTGTTTCCTTTAGCAGAAGTATAAGTTCGAATAAAAGCTCCTTTGTTGACTTGTAATATATCTGTATTGTTGATGTTTATATTCCCTGCATTGCCAGAACCAGTTGTACCTGTAGTTAACTTAGGAACAGCCTTTGAATCATTCCCCTCAAGAAGAATAGAGTTGGCATTGATAAGTATATCTCCGCCATGACCTGAAGATTTAGAGGTTGTCGTAGAATCTACTCTTGTTCCATGAGTTAACTTAAGACCATCAACATTTAATACAATATTTCCTGCACTACCTTTGCCTTGTGCGTAGGCAATTATCCCACTTTGCGGTGTTTTTTCTACCCCCGCCTTTTCAGCAATGCCATTTATCGTTAAATTTCCTTTTAACCCTATATCAATTCCTTTACCATTTCCATTCGTCGTATCTGACCAAATATAAGCATTATCCATCACCATCTGCCCACCCCGAATAATGACTTTTCCTGCTGCATCAGCACTGACATCAATATCGGCTATTTGCATCGTGTCGTTTATAGTGGGAATAGGGTTAGTGGCTAAACGGCTAAGATGAATATTTCCCCCTTGGCTAAAGGATGAAGTATCAATCCCCGAGTCATTAAAAATAACTTCGCCGGCCGAGCCAGCACTGGCAAGAACAACTTGTCCGCTGGGGGCATAGAGTGATGTATCGTTAATAGTAATATCACCCGCCACTAACGAGAGTGTTGCACCTTCTGGGACTTTAAGCACTTTATTAAGCCCACCGGAAACAGTAATAGGGGCAGGGGAGTCATTTAAAAAACCAAAGGCTTCCGGATTTGCTACTGTTAAAATTGGGTTAGCATTAGCCAACCTTGTTTCAAACTTAATGCCATCTTTAAACTTTAAATAATTAGCCGTACTGGCATGAAAAGAGCCTTGCACATCAAGACTGGCATTGTCGCCAAAAATCACACCTGATGGGTTAATAAAATAGACATTCGCACCGGGAATGGTTGATCGAAGTGCTCCATCAATGGTTGAAGCTTGTCCACCTGTCACACGGCTGATGACATTTTGAATGCCCGCTGATCCACTAAAAGTAGCACTTTCTGTCTGGTTAAGATTAAATTTTCCAAAACTATGGAATAAATTATTTCCGGTGCGTTGACCTAAGCTTTCTGTAATTTGATAGTCCGGCCCAGTGAGTGAACTAGCAGTTCCCATTGAACCATCTAACGTAACTTCACTCTGAGAGGTGTGGCAGAAAAAAAAAGTTACTATAAATAAATAACTGTGGTTTACTTTTTTCTCTAAGTATTTTTTACAGATATTTTTCATTGTTTTTTGGAGGAAATGACAATAAAGGTCTCCAATTATACACTTAATATTGCATTGAAATAGTGGCTTAAGAATTCTCTGTAATTCTCTGTATTATTAAAGTCTATATCTATTGATAGAGTTGAGGATGCTTTTTTTGGCCTAGATCGATAAAAAGGGTTGTTTGTAATAGCCATTGAAAATAAATTTAAAAAAAAGGATGGAATAGTGAATAATTTAATAAATAAGGCGAATAAAATATTATTAACAAGTTGTTTGTTAATTTTACCTAGTGTAGGTTTTTCTAGTAAGTCAGTTGAGGGGGAGGATGAACAATATGAATATTTAAAAGAAGCACTGGTAGAACAACGTAATAAATTGGTTGAAGGGCATTTTTCACCAAGAGATACCCGTCTTCCTAAACGTGGTAAACAAGAAAGTGAGGCAATCTTGGGGACTTGGCTTTTATCTTATTCTTATAATTCACCTCATACTGATAAGTTTGTACTTGATCTAATTAATAAAAGCGAGGGAGATTTTTTTGCACAAGGTCTATATTATCCAGATCAAACAGGTAATGGGGTTCTTATTGTTTGTGTAGATACCAGTTCTACCTCATACATTTGTCTGACAGAAATAAGCAAGTCAGAAATAGTTACTTTTAACATGACTATCAAAGAAAACACGATAACTAAGGGTTTTTTTGGTACGGGATCAACTAATGACATTGCTTTTAAAGAAATGGAAAGTTCCAAATACCCTGTAACAGGCAGTCGGCAATCAGGGACAACAAAACCAGCCACAGAAGCCATTTATAGAGATACAAATCGTGAGCTTGAAATTCCAGTGCTGAATTATAATCAGAAAAAATATAAAGTGATATTGCAAGATCAGGGTAATTTAACGTTTACAGTAAAAGAAGTAGCACCGCTTAAGAAATAAAGCTGAGTTTATTGCCCATCCCAATAAACCGTACAATGGGATGCTAAAAAGGATTGGATTAATGGCTTTATTAAGGAACCTCTGATTAAGTCCAATTATTTTTAGCTTGCTAAAACTGCCGATATTTTCCACGAAGATTGATGCAATAGAATGACTATTATTACGTCTCACTTCGTTAAAAATCGCGACCGTTTTTTCTGTGCTAAATTCAAATCAACTTAATCAGAGGTTCCTTAAGGAGTCTATAACTCATCTGTCTTAAGCTCAACTCGGTGTTATCTAAGCAGTTTTTAAGTGAGAGTTTTCTGGTATAACGTAGTGAAACTATACAGTTACTCACGCTTTCTGAGGCATAATTACCATAAGTTACTCAAGTAATTGAAGGAAAATCTAATGTATTCTTTATTTCCCCCTATTCGTTTTGCCTATTTATTTTTACTAATACCCTTTACTGTCTTTGCAGAAATTAATTACGAGCCAAATAATAAGCTTGATGATGCCCAACCTATACATGTCGGTGATTTTGCTCAAAAACATAAGTTTGATTATATGGGAGACGAAGATTGGTTGATTTTTTATGCTAAAAAGGGAACTACCTATGAAATTAAGATAGAGTCGAAGGATGTTGCCGAAGGAATTAATCCAGCATTTACCTTATTTGATGAAACAAGGAAAATTGAAGTCAGTTTATTCGATATAGACCTATCAGGAAAAGGTTTTGAGTTATTGTCATGGAAAGCACCTAGTGATGGTTTTTACTATATTAATGTGATTAACAAAGGCTCAAAATTTAATGTTTCTAGCCATTATACTGCAGAAGTATTTATAGCAAATGCTCCTTGGGAAGGACAGCTTGAAGGAAATATAATAGATCAGTGTACTCGAAAAGTACTTGGCAGGGTTACGGTGGGAGCAACAAATGAAAAGATTGATACAGTCATTGATACTACATTAGGTCATAAAAATGGTGTATTCAATTTACCTCTTTCCGTCGGATATTATACGGTTTCAACACTATTACCGGGTTACCTAGAAAAAGTTATAACGGGTGTAAAGATAGACGAAACAAAACTCACGTCTTTACAAATTGAATTACTGCCTATTGCAGGCTGCCCTGTCATTTCAACACATAACACCGTTGACTTGGGCGTGTTAAAAAAAGAAGCCATAGGCGTATTTGATGAAGTAAGTGGAATATTAACGCTTAAAGAAGTCAGAGTAGGAGACAAAATATTCAAGGCTAGCTTGCAAAAACAAGCTGATGAAAAATTTAAACTAATTTCAGCAACAGCTATTAGTAATAGCAGCACAAAGAGTTCTAGTCCTGCATTTTTTAATTTTAATCCTCCGCCCTTAGTGGAGATCCCTAAGGTATTTGCTTACGATCAATTGTTTACGGTGCAGTTAAAAGAAACACGTTCTGCTGAGGTATATAGTCTTGAAAAAGTAGAGAAAATAGAAAGATAAATTTGATTTTTTTAGGCGCGGCTTTGGTTGTGATTTTAAATTTAATCGCAACCGCAACCGAAGCTGCGCCTAAAAATCTAAATAAAACCTCGAATAATGATTGCTAGGACTAAACATGAATACCACCAAAGTTTTTGTCTTTTTAATTCTCTCCTCAGCTCCAATATATGCCGAAATTATCATTGATGGATCATTAAGTGGAAATGGGCAACAAGTCACTATTCCCCCAAAACCTGTCCCCAATCCTACTCCTCCTGGAACACTCAATCGATATACTATCGATGATAGCCTCGGAAAAAAAGACGGTAGTAATTTATTTCATAGCTTTTCAACCTTTAATGTTTATAAGGGGGAGCAGGCGTATTTTACCAACTCTGCTGAAGCAACTCATATTTTTGCCCGAGTCACAGGTGGAGAGTTGTCTACAATAAACGGCACAATTTCTACAAAAAACCCTGCTAATTTGTGGTTAATGAACCCAGCTGGCTGGCTGATTGGCAAAGGAGCAAAACTTGATGTGCAAGGAGCTTTTCATTTAACTAGCGCAAATGGCATCGGATTTGGTGATGGCTCCATGTTTTTTGCAGACCCTGAGAGTAACTCCAAACTAAGTGCTGCTCCTCCCATTGATTATCAATTTAATGGAAGTACACAAGGAACAATTACCTTAGAAGGCTCAGAGGTTTTACTTCCCTCAGATGAGGCCGTTTTAGAAATGCCTGAAGAAAAAAATATTACTCTTCTTGGTGGCAACATTACTATGAAAAATTTCAATTTACATGCTCCTGGGGGGCGGGTAGTATTAGCAAGCAATTCAGGTGTAGGAAAGTGGAAAATTGAAAATAATGGATTAACTCAAGTCAAAGGAAAGGGGGGAATAATTGATATTTCTCATAAAAATCCAAAAATTATTGGTTCACACTTTAGTATCAGTAGTAGTGGTGATAACAGTATTTCTGACGCTGATAGAATGTTCAGCTCTGGGGGTATTCAGTTAACTGCTAAGGAAATTAACTTAACAAACGCTTCTATAGCAGGAGAAGCTTGGAACAATATTCCGGCTGCTAATACGGTCTTACATGCTTCGAAAATTACCCTTACCAAAAGTTTAATTTCAACTGACGCGAAAGGTAATCAAAATGCCGGGGTGTTAAAAATCACGGGTAATGATTTGAACTTAGATGGCTCAAGAATTAAAAGTAATACCACATCAGAAGAAGGATTGGAGAGTGGTACTGGTGGAAAGATGCATATTGATCTACAAGGTAATTTAGAGTTGAAGAATGGATCAAAAATTACAAGTATAGCCATAGGTAATCACGGAGGAGATATTGATGTGAACGCCAATAATATTTCAATTAATGGAATCTCTTCTATAAATGTTGCGACCCAAAGCAAAAATGCAGGTAATGCAGGTGACTTGACTATTACAACCAAACAATTGCTGTTAACCAATGACAGCTCATTGAATAGCTCAGCAGAACTTGAGGGTAGTAATGGGAATGGAGGTGATATACAAATAACAGCTGATAAAATAACTCTAAAGCATCATTCTTTAATTTCGTCAGATAATGCTAAAAACTCGTCTGGTCATGCAGGTGACATCAGGATTAAAACAGATAACTTGTTCTTGATAAAAGATTCTGAAATAAGTGCTGATGCCAAAGGGTCGGGTACTACTGGGACTATAATTCTTAATGGTAACCTTACAAATAACATGGGAACTTTAATGCTTGACCACAGTAAAATCATTACCTCTGCTGCTGAGGTAGGGAGTGGTGGTAATATTAAAGTGGATACCAAAAGGCTGGTCATGAATGGTGGCTTTATCCAGGCCAATGCAATTGGAGAAAACTCAAAGGGTGGGGAAATTACCCTAAATGCTGGAGTAACGTTAGCAAGCCAAGGGAAAATACTTGATAATAATAATGATGAGCGACAAGAGTTTAATCCTAACTCATCGGTAAATGTGATTCAGGCGGTTGCTGATAAAGGAATAAATGGCCCTGTTACTTTAAATACGGATGAAATTAATATTGCCGGCCAACTAGCTAAAATAGATTCCAACTTTGCCGTACGGCAACCCATCTCCCATGACCCTTGTAGTATTGCAAGAAATAAGCAAACAAGTTCACTAATACAAAAAGGGCAAGGAGGCTTACCATCAAATGCAGGTAATAATATTCACCTGCCCTTACACAGATACCGCTCTAAAGAAACGGAAAAACCTCATGCTGAACTTACTCCAGCCAATAAAAAACCATCGACTCACTCAACCCCAGACCTTTGTAAAAAAAGAAAAAAATAAAGATGATAAAGCACCCTTTAATTGTCGCTTTATGTTTATTATTTTTGTATTCTTTTAGTCCTGTACAAGCCATTGAACCGGGAACATTAACTCCTAGAAAACCAGGTTATCAGTTACCTCTTATACCACAATGGCAAAATGACGATACTGACCCAAAAGATTTAAATATAAAGACACCTAAAGAAAAAAGCCTACAACAGACAATAGGTATTCAATTTATATTAAAAGCAATTCAATTTGAGGGCAATAAAAGTCTGGGAGACAAAGACTTGCAAGCAGTTATACAGCCCTTTATTAATAAAACAACAAACCGAATAGGTTTAGAACATATCCGCCAACAACTGATACAGTATTACAGACAAGCAGGATATTTATATCCCAGTATTATTTTACCCAGTCAGCATATAAAACAAGGCTTAGTACGTTATCAGATAAATGAAGGTCACTTAACAGATATTAATATTAAAGGCGCTGGTTTGCTTGATAATGACTATATTAGAAACCGAATAAAATTGGATTCAAACCAGCCCTTAAAACAATCAACATTATTAAAACACTTTCAACTGCTACTCACAGACCCGTTAATTGAACGTGTCAATGGAGCATTAAAACCGGGTCCTCACCCCGGAGATACCATTCTTGATCTGGATATTACTCGGGCACAGCCCTATGAGCTTTATTTGGGAATGGATAATTATACTCCTCCCAGTGTAGGTTCTTATACTGGACACCTGAGTGGTACAGTTAGAAATTTGACCGGACAGGGAGATTTTTTACAAATTGATTTAAATGGCAGTGAGGGCATGCAATCAATCAATAGTTTCTTTTCCCTCCCTTTCAACCGCTACAACAGCCGATTTAACATCGGCATACAAGCCAGTCAATCTAAAGTGATTGATAACGCCCTTGAACAACTTAAAATTAAAAATGAATTTATTAATGTAAATGTTGGCATTAATCAACCCATTTTGCGTAGCTTAAATCGTATTTTCAATCTGGAATTACAATACGATTTCAAGCAGGCAAAAACGTCAATATTCGATGCGAGTCCTTTTCCTCTTGTTGAAGGTGTTGAGACGAATGGTAAAGCAACCATTAGCTCCTTACGCTTTATCCAGAATTTTTTAAACCGTAACCATCAACATGTCTTCACAATGCGCTCAAGCTTTAATGTTGGATTTGATGCCTTTAGTGCTACCATTAATCCATCCCCAATCCCTGATGGACGCTATTTTAGCTGGCAAGGTCAATTGCGTTATCTATATAAACTGGATGAACGTGGCACGGAACTTTTTTTTCGAACGGATCTTCAATTTGTATCAACCCCCTTATTACCTTTAGAACGTTTTGCTTTAGGCGGAAAACATACCATTCGAGGCTATAGGCAATATGAAATTGTCCGCGATGAGGGTTATGCGTTATCAATAGAATTACGTTATCCCTTATGGCTACAAAAAATAAAAAAAGGGCATCAATTACGCGTTATTCCTTTTTTCGACTTTGGACAAGCATGGAATAAACACCAAGACACGAATACACTCTACTCAGCTGGTGTAGGGCTAAAGTGGCAATGGCAACAATTGAGTGCTGAGTTTTATTGGGCCAAAGCGCTAAAGAACCTCGTTAACATAACTCAAGAATATGATGTACAAGACAGCGGCATTCATTTTCAGATCCAATTACAAATACTGTAAATTGATGTAGGAACGACCTTTAGCAGTGATTTCGAATTAATCGTGGCTAAAGGTCGTTCCTACAAAGGATTAATATTAAACATGATATTTAAATTACTCTTTATCTCAGTACTAACAATAAATTTTGCTTGCGCAGCACCTGCTGAAATAGATTACTTAAAGCAAAGTCAAATAGCCATGGAAGCTGGTAAAATTTATATTGCATTAGATTTACTACAACAAGCAGAATGGAATCCCAACCTAAGCCGTGAGGAAAAATGGCTTATCAATATTGCTTTAACTGATGCATTAATGAAAACAGGTAAAACAGAAGGGGCTAAAAAAAGATTAGATACACTTTACCATCAAGTCAAAAAAGCAGATAAACCCGCCATACTCTGTGAAATTATGATACGTTTTGGTCATTTTTTTGTTGCGCAAAATAACAAGAAAAAAGCGAAGGACTGGTATCAAAAAGCACTTCAATCTGCAGCATCAAGAAAAAATCACCCACAAATGACAACTACCTTAATTGATTTAAGCAAAGTCAGTGCTGAAAGCACATTGCTAGTAAAGGCTGCAGAACAAATTCAATACATAAACTCGCCTGAATTAAAGCAACAATTATTAGTTTCTCTAGGCTATCAAGCGATACAGAAAAACGAAGTAAAAATAGCTCATCAAGCCTTACAGAGTGTATTAACCCAACCTATTAATACGCGCTTTAAATCTCAAGCTCAAGGGCAACTTGGTAAATTATACGCACAACAAAACCGAATAGATGAAGCATTACGACTGACCGAACAAGCTTTATTAAGTGATAGCAGCGCAGATTTACAATTACAATGGAATTGGCAACGGGGGCGCTTGTTAGCCACTAATAAAAAAATGGATCAGGCTATATTAGCCTATCGAACCGCAGTACAACAGCTACAGCAATTGCGCATTGATATACCCGTTATTTATCACGATGGAAAGTCATCTTTTGATAAAACATTTGCCCCATTATATAAAAACTTTATTAACACACTTCTACAACAAGCAGAACACAGTGATATAACTCAAAATCAACAGTTATTAACTGAAGTGATACAAACATGGGAAAAATTAAAAGCTGTCGAATTACAGGATTATTTTCGCGATGCCTGTACCGTAAAACAGCAGCAAAAAAACACCATTATAGAAACTGGTACAGCGGTATTATACCCTATCATTTTACCCGATCGTTTAGTCTTGGTCGTACGTTTTTCAGATCATATAAAATCTTATTCTGTTCCACAAAATGCTGAAAAAATAGCTGAACTAACAAAAGGGTTTAGTAGAGATCTCTACACGGGTGTTTATAAGCTAAAAGCAAAGATGCTTTATCAATGGTTAATTGCACCTATTGCTAATGATTTGCAACAACAGAACATACACACTTTGGTTTATTTACCCGATGGCTCATTACGCAAAATTCCTTTTGCCTTACTCAATGATGGTCAAAAATACTTAACTGAACAATATGCCTTGGTCACCGTACCTGGCTTATCCATGCTAGCCCAACCTTCTACAAAATTAAATAAAAAAGATCTTTTTCTGGCGGGAATGAGTGAAGCTGGCTCTGTGGTAGAAGAATTAATCAAAAATGAAATTAATTTTTTTGGAGAAGCAATTAACAAACAAGCTAATTTATCCACAAAAGTACAATCTGAATTAGAAAACAATTTAGATACTCAGAAAATTAATAAATTAAAAAAACAACTGGCTTTACCCGGAGTAAATCAAGAGTTAAAAGCTTTATCCACTCTGAGTGATGTTCCCATCATGAAAAACAGTCAATTTCTACTAAAAAACTTTAAACAAACTGTACACAAAGGACACTCATTCATTCATATCGCTTCACATGGTTTTTTTTCGGGTGATCCCAAAAAGAGTTTTATTATGACCTACGATCGTTTGTTAACCATCCAGCAATTATCCGAATTATTTCAAACCGAAGCGTTTAACAATCAACCCATAGAAATGATGACGCTAAGTGCTTGCCAAACTGCGGAAGGCGATGATCGGTCGCCTCTTGGGCTATCCGGTGTTGTCGTACAAACCGGGGTTAAAAGTGCAATAGGTTCCCTTTGGCCTGTTGCCGATAAAGCTGCTAAACAATTTTTTTCAAATTTTTATAAATTTTATCAAAAAACAGGAGTTACCAAAGCACAAGCCTTGCAACAAGCGCAACAAAATTTAATACACAGTAAAGAGTTTAGCCACCCTTTTTATTGGGCATCTTTTGTATTAGTCGGTGAGTGGCATTAAGTGGGAAAGGCTTTCAGCCACACAGATACTTCGCGCGGTCACGGATGTGGTTTTCTATCGGTTGCTTTTTTGCCGATAAGCTGCGTTGCTGAAATGGTTGCATAGCCAGCTATGCGTCCATTTCAGCGCCTTGCTATCGACAAGAATCAACTCGCTATAAAATCCGCATCCGTGACCACGCGAAGTCTAAATTAAGAAAAACCGCTTCTCCCTTTCTAAGCAAGAAAATTTACTACCCTGTGAGCTATTTTACGAACGACGCAATAACTCATTGCCCATTATACAAAACTGGAAGAAAATAAACCCCAGCTGGTTAAATATAAGCTTTAAGTCATGGTAAAGCTAATTAATAATAAGGTTACTTAATAACAATCAGACAGGAATCGTCATGCCATTTACCTTTTTTTACCGTTATACCAATATATTAGTTGCTCTTTTTTTGACACTATTTTCAACTTCGGCACAGTCAGCCACTCAATTTCAGCCTGATGCTATGTGGCCGAAACTCACGCAAAGTGGGCGCTATTTTAATTCTCCTATGGGCATTACCCGCGATACGCAAGGGCGGTTTTATATTACTGATTCAGGAAGTCATAAAGTTAAAGTCTTAACGGCAGAAGGTGAATTATTACGAACCTGGGGTGGTTTTGGTATTAGCGCCGGGCAATTTAATAATCCTAGAGGTATTGCCATCTCCCCTTCGGGTGAAGTTTTTGTAGCAGATACTAATAATAGCCGTATTCAGGTCTTTAGTTTAACCGGTCAGTTTATACGCCAATGGGGAAAGCGCGGCAGTTTAGAGTGGCAATTAGATCATCCAACGAATTTAGTGATCAGTCCACAAGGCCTTATTATTGTCAGTGATACTGATAATCATCGTATTCAAATTTTTGATGGAGCTGGGCAGTGGATACAAACCGTTGGAGAGGGGCTGTTGATGAATCCTATGGGCATGGCTTTTAGCCCCACAGGCGAGTTATATATTGCGGAAGATACAAAACATCAGATTAGCATCTTTAGTGCAGAAGGAAACTATTTGCGTAGTGTTGGTGAAAAAGGGGCTGAATTAGGCCAGTTTAACAGGCCTCAGAATCTTGCCTTTGATGCACAGGGCTTGTTGTATGTGACTGAACGTAACAATTATCGAGTTCAAGTCTTTAATCAGCAAGGTAAGGTTGTGGCCAGTTGGAAAAAAAAATTGTCCCCCCGTGGTCTTGTGATTGATAATAAAACTCAGATGGTTTATGTGGTTGATACAGGTAATAACCGTATTGTAAAAACTAATTTTCAAGGGGTTGTGAAAGACAGTTGGCAAAGCCAAGGCAGTGAGTTGGGTGAGTTTGCACTTCCTCAAGTATCTGTTAACCTCCAAGGTAAAATTTATGTTGCTGATGTTAAGAATAACCGAATTCAGGTTTTTTCATCCACCGGAAAGTTACTGCAAAATTTTGGTATGTTTGGGGATAAAGCAGGTCAATTTGACCACCCAGGTCATATAGCTTTTGACTTGCATCAACGCGTTTATATTTCTGATTTTCGTAACGATCGTATTCAAATTTTTGATCAACAAGGCAACTATCTCCGACATTTTGGTGTTTCTGGAAGTGGTGAACAACAACTGGATGGTCCCGGTCGTATATTTATTCATAACGGTTTACTTTATGTGAGTGATTTATTTAATGGGCGAGTACAGGTTTTTACTTTAGACGGCGTCTGGGTACGTGGTTGGGGGCAAAAGGGAGCTGGACAAGGGCAACTTAATCAACCTGAGGGTATTGTGGTTGATGATCAAGGACACGTTTATGTTGCAGATGGAAAAAATAATAGAATTCAAGTATATGATGATAAAGGCATTTTTCTTGGTCAATGGGGGAAAAAGGGGAGTGGCCGCGGTGAATTCCGTAGACCTCTCGGCTTAGCTCTTTCCCCAAAGGGCTTGCTGTATGTGACAGATGCAGAAAACAACCGTATTCAAGTTTTTCAACGTGACGGTACCTTTATTGAAAGTATTGGCAGTGCCGGTACGCAAGCTGGGCAATTTGCTCAACCTTTTACCGTTGCCTTGATTGATGAAGATACCTTAGTTGTAGGCGAGCATTCCAATAATCGAGTCCAGGTCTTGCGCCGTAAAAAAGTGGGTTCTACCTCTTTTAAAGCTATTATTTTAGCGGGTGGAGGATCACCCACTGAAACACATTTTAATGCTTTATGGGATTCAACCCAGTTACTCAGTAATAATGCCTATTTTGCTTTACATGCACAAGGCTATAACAAAGATGCTATTAAATTTTTAAGCTCGGGAAATTTAGGCAATGATTTAGATGAAAATGGTAAAGCCGATGATTTAGAATCTGCAACACTGGCTTCTTTAGAGCAATCTATAACAAACTGGGCAAGTGATGCGGAGGATGTGTTGATCTATCTAATTGACCACGGAGGGCCAGGCACTTTTAAAATCAACCAGAAAGAAATACTCAGTCGAGAACATCTAAAACAATGGGTTGATAGTTTACAACGTAAAACAAAAGGAAAAGTCACTGTGGTTATTGAGGCCTGTCAATCCGCCAGTTTTTTTGATGGCTTAGGCGCTACTAATCGTGTATTAATCGCCAGTGCAGATAAACAGCAACCGGCTGTTATCAGTAATCAGGGGATGAATTCCTTCTCCTATCACTTCTGGTATGCCGTACAAACTGGGCAGCCGTTGCTACAAGCGTTTAAAAAAGCTAGACAAGGCATGAGTAGCCAAACGGTGCTGGTTAACAGTAAAGCACAACAGCAAATGGCTCAGCTTGAAGCGGATGGCAATGGCCTCTTTGATGTCGCTGACGAAACCGCATTAGGTGATTTCTGCCTAGGAAAATGTCAGCAATTGGCTGTCGACGAACCTCAATTAATGCCCATTACTACCAGCTCGATACTCAAGGGTGAAACCAGTTTTGCACTCAGCGTACAGGTCACAAGCTTAGCCCCGCTTAGCCAAGCCTGGGCAATTATCAGTCGCCCGGATGTCAATCATACAGACCTTAATCAACCTATTGCCGATTTGCCTCAGATTCCCCTCCTTTGTACAGAGCAGGGAACAGGAAAGTACCTTTGCCAAGGTGAATACTCAGCATTTGATGTCAATGGAGACTACAACATCACTTTTTATGCTCGTGACACTTTGGCTCGCAACAGTGTGCCAAACACAAGTATCACCATAAAACAGACCTCAGGTAAAGATAATACACTCAGCAACTCCAAATACAGCACGCTTTATGACCCTAAAACAGGCACAGTGACTCTACAAAATGTTGAAGTAAGTGGACAACACTATCGAGTGAACTTGCAATCCCAAAATGAATTCTTTGTGTTGACCTCTGCTGCCCCCACAACACAGTCTTTTGAAAACCCTGCTCAATTTACTTTTACAAACGGACTATTAGCTATTCCACAGGTTGAGGTAAATGGTCATCTCTATTCAGCAAATTTACAAAAGCAGCTGGGTGATGGGTTTGTTTTTAAGTTAAACAATGTCTTTGATTTTGGTGTCTCACAGTAGGGAGGAAAAGTGATAACGCCTTCCGCCGTTTGCCAATATTAAAA
>JAGLDH010000109.1 GCA_023145835.1 Methylococcales bacterium | reverse complement strand
GCTTTCTGTTGTTTCATTTCTTCCCCATAATTAGCATAATTAGGGTCACATAATTAGGGTCACACATAATTAGGGTCAGCATAATTAGCATAATTAGGGTCAGAGTAAAATTAATCAACTAAAATACTCTTTTTTGGTCGCCCTGCTTTTCTAGGTGTAACTCGTCTATTTGTTAATGCTTCTATCTGATTCGTAAACTGCTCATTACCTAATGCCAATCCTTTTTTAATACTTTCTCTTATTTCCTTTAACAATTCAGTTTCAACATGAGCCTTGAATAACGCTCTATAATTATCCAATCTTTCACTCTCTGTTTTACCTAGAGCTAGGTAAAGAAAATGAGGCGTATGTATATCTGATTTTGCACCCAGCGCATTACAGGCATAACTAGACCAACTATACTCACTCGGCTCTTTTACCATATTTGCCCGAACAGGATTTAACTCAATATAACGATATAGTTCAAGTAAGTATTTCTCACTTTGTATTAAGCTAGATCTAAATCGACCTTCCCAAAGCGAACCACTCCGTTGATAAGTATAATTATAATATTGCACATACACCCGCCCAATAGACTGCATCATTAAGCTAATGGCTCGCTCTTCATGAGGCGTACAGAGTATATGCACATGATTAGTCATTAATACCCAAGCATGAACATCAACAAAATATTTTTTCGAAAATTTTTTTAGCCAGTTTAAATAGGCTTTCATATCCTCTTCACATCCAAAACATACTTGTCGGTTATTCCCTCTCTGAACAATATGTTGTGGTATTCCAATAGGACTAACTCGGCTTAATCTTGCCATTTAAAATAATTCTCTTCTTTCTCGAAACTAAATCATAACACAAATTAATTTAACTCTGACCCTAATTATTATTATTATTTTCCCCTAATTATTACGACAATTTGTTACATATCAAATATTTACAATCTATGTTAGTGTGTTAATCTAAGAATGTGATTTGTTTCACATAAATCACACGACACAAATTATATCTTTAATTATTAAAGGAGTTTTCAATGAAAAGATACATCAAGATACATCAAGATACAGACCAGAATAGCCGACCTTATTCTTATTTTTGGTCTATTAATAATAAGTAATATCGCCATAGCAGAACAAGACTCTCCAGCGGTTGATGCAGGATATGTACTAACCACAAGGATATGGCCTCAATCTTCAGATGGCACAACAGATATCCCTGTATGCTGGGTCAATCCTAATGCTGTTCCAGCAGGAGAACGAGACGGGGTAATAAATGCAGTTGCAGATACTTGGGCAGAAAATTCTTTAGTCACCTTTACAGGGTGGGGCACTTGCCCTGTTCCAGCAACTGATTTTGCTGGCATTCGAATTACGATTGAAGATGTAGCCGGTGCTCCACACGTATTAGGGTTGGGAACTCGTATTATGTCAGCTGCCGGAGGAATGAGCCTGAATTTTGGCTTCACAAACTGGTACACTAACTGCCCAATGGATCAAGGAAGGTCGCCAACGATGTATAGAAATAGGAGCCATTCATGAATTTGGACATGCATTAAGCTTTGCCCATGAACATCTTCGCCCAGAAATAGAAAACATTACAGACAGTGGTTGCAGAATTGACCCTAACCAACCAGGAGGAACTAATGGTGATGTAACTGTAGGTCTCTGAGATAGCTCTTCCGTTATGAATTACTGTAACCGAGCCTGGAACAATAATGGGCAATTAAGCGATGTCGACCGTTATATGGTAAAAGCTGCTTACGGTGATGTACCGCGTTTTCATTCAACAAATAAATTTGTCTGCTTTCCAGTGGTTTTATCAGAGGGAAGTCAATTTTCTGGTTGTTTAAGGCAATCCGGTTCTAAATGGGAAGTTTTCGATATTGTTGCTACTTCTAAAAAAAGCATAGACCCAGCTACCCTATCTAACGGTACACTTTCCATCCCGTTTGTTTACAGTTATGACGGTCAAAATGTTACTGGCTTCTATAGGAATCTGACTTTTCAACAAGATGCTGATGGCTTGTTCAAACTGACATCTACCGCGACCTTTTTAAATTAACAAATAGACAGGAGCAAAATAATGCTAAATCCAAAGCAAATAATTACACTTTTATTGATAGTATATTCCTCACTTATCCTTGCAGAAAATGAAGTCAATTTTGATAAAAAAACAGGAATAGCTATTCTTCCTCATGTTATTATTCCCACCGGAAAGTCCGGTGCTGATCATTTAAGGATTGAATTAAAACAAAACCCTGAGGGTGATTTTTTTGTGAATAAATCAACATTACTTGAGCCCAAAACTCCACCAAAAGCTGACCGGCTAACCAACGGCAGGGGGTTTTACGGTAGGGCAACCATCAGGTTGGATTCAACAACAAACTACAGTTCTCTGGAAACAGCCTTACCTGGTACGGCTGTTTCGGTATACCCTGAGGAACCTAGAAACCACTCAGCCCTACCTCCAGCCGATGCAACGCCAATAGCAAAGACTATTACGGATCGCACAGGTTTTTATCAAATAGATATGAAGCCTGGATATTATAAACTTTGTTTCAAAGTATCAGAAGATGAACAGTTTTGTTTTGGCGCGGGAGTTACTGGTGGAGAGATCGAAAAAAAATCACCCTGTAGTTTTTTATATGACCCTCTGGATACTCGTGCTAAAGGAGATATTATCTGTGAAAATTAATTTTTAATTATCTTTAAAGTTCTAATTTTCAAATTAATTTAACTCTGACCCTAATTATTTTTCAACTCTGACCCTAATTATTTCTAAAATTTTCAGGAAAAATTTCAACTCAAAACTTCTTTTTCTGCTTTTCAATCAAGTCTACTATTTTCCCAAGCTTTTCGCTCGCAAAAGAATTTCCTTGCTCTGCCGCTTTACGATACCAATCTGCTGCAACATATAAATTACGAGGAATACCATCGCCAGACTCATAACGGTAGCCCATCCATAATTGTGCATTGATTCCACCCGCGGAAGCTGTGGCTTCAGTGATTTCATATCCTTGAATTCTCTCAACAAGTTCTAGAGACGTTAATAACTGATCTGCTTTTGCTTCAAGTCCAGCCAATAATTTTTGTGCTTCAATATCCCCCTTATTAGACGCTCGCTGATACCATTGCCATGCTTTACCTAAATTTTTAACCACATTTTTTCCAGAAGCATAATAATCCCCCAGTCTTCGTTGAGCATTCTTATCATCATCGACAAAGGCTAATACTTGTATTCGTTTAATTGATTCTTCTGAGTTTTTGTTCGTAAGTAACCATTTTTCCATTTGATGCTTATGCTGTGCCCTTTTCTTCTGAATTTCTCTAACAAATGAATTATTAACATCAGTTTGTAAGTTTACAAATAGGGACAGTTTTTGCCAGGCTTTTTGGCGTTTGGCTACACTTAAATTGGTAAAGCTTTGCTCAAGCATTTTATCAATATATGCTTTTGTTTTTGAATCAAGCCTCTGCTTATTTGCTGACTCCTCTGAATTTTTAATCTTAGCTGTATCAGTAAATTTAGCGGAAATATCCTTCGTCCAATTTTTATAAGCGGTTTTCATTTCGGTAGAAAATTCTAGCCAGCTAATGCCAATAACAAAACCTAATAAAGCAACAAAAAATAATAATTTTTCTTTGAAAGGTTGAGAAAGCTCACGTTTAGAATTAAGCTCTACGGTAAACGGAATTTCAACATCTGCCTGATCTGTCTCAACCGATTCCATAGCAATTTTCAAGCAATAATCACCAACGTCTATCGGTGCTTGTAACTCAACATGCCATTCCCCAGTCATTCCAAAGCCAATAGACTCTCCTTGAGGTTGAGATATAATTATTGCATTAGGTAAATTTTGGTCTACCACATGAATTTTAAACCAACTACCATCACATGGTAGATCAGAACCACTTGCTTTTACCAGAAGACGAAACTGTACAATGGGTCTTATGGACTGAGCGGGTAAAACCACCTCAATTTGTTCCAAATAAGACTTTATATCTATTAATTTCTTCTTCGTGACTGACTGGTAAAATTCAGTCTCTAGCTGATTCAATTCAGCTTCAAAATCATCCTCCATAAAACACTAAATTCCGTTTATGGAAATAATTTTTACGGTGTCACTCCTCTCAACTTCACCGGCTTTTACGATGGCTATAGCCCCCTTTTTTCTGGAAACATCTAATACGCTATTTGATGGAGTAACAGGAATTTTTAATTTATTACTATTAAGTCCTTTCATATAGAATTGCATAACGGATGTTGCAGATTTCTTTAAAAAAACATGTCGCGTCAACCATACGAATGCGTCACTATTGGGAAGAGGTAAGTACAATGTAACAGCTTCCCCGTTAGACCACGTTCTCTTCTGCTCTTTATACAGCGCTTTCAACTCTTTTATAGTTAAAGAAGTTATTTTATTATCTTTATTAATAATGACCACGATTCTCTCGCGCTCAGCAGGGCTTAAAGCAGGACTTTTGCTTACGTCTGTAGTTGTCTGTTCCGACTTAACCTGGGTTGATTCCTCGGCTTTACTTGCTAAGCTGATTGCTTTGTTATTACTTTTTATCTCTTCTCTATACTGATTCATCATGGACTGACTTACTGAAATTTCTCTTTGCAAATCTGCCAACTCATTCATCAATTGTTTTTTTTGCTTGATTTTTTTATCTGAAAAAAGCAGTTTATTAGCTTCACTAAGCTGATGAAGCCCTACTTGTCGTTTCGTAATTGCTTCTTGCAAATCGACTAATACTTGTTGATCTGTCTTTATAGTAAACTGATGGGCGATTTTTTTTGCATTTTTATGATATCGTTGAGCTAACTTAATATTTTTTTTATCTAGTTCAATATAAGCTAAACCAGTATAAGTATCGAAGACTTCTGTAAGTGTACTCAAGGCTTGTTTATTATCTGGAGAAAGTATTAATATCTGACTAAGGTAATAAACCGAATTATATTTTTTTGGCACCATGAAGCGATTTTCGCTAATAGCCATACGTGCTTTTATCAATAAGCTTTCAATTTTCTTTTGATTCGTTTGTTCTACCTGTAATCTCGATGGTGGCTGAGTAGTCAGATCCGCATATGCCACTCCATAAGCAAGATAAAAAAAAGCAAGCAATGGAATAATAAGTATCACAAAAAGATAAAATCTTTGTTTAGAAACAAATCCAAGCCATTGAGAAGAGTTAAAATTACTCATTTCTTGCAGAACACGTACTTGGCTTGCTCAGCAATATAAAAAAATATGCCCGCAGTCAAAGCATTACTTACCCTAAAATTAACAATCATCTCCCCCGTTTTTCTGATTTAATTAAAGCATAAATTAATACATAAATGATATTTGCGATGAAATTTCGTTCGAATCCATGTAATCCGCATCTAAACGACGATATTCCAGTTTAAGAGCAGCAAATGGAAATAACTCATAACGCACACCAACTGTATGTTCAATACTATTTTCCGCACCTCTCAAACCGGCAAAATATGCATCATTGGAAGCAATATCCAAAATATCGAACCGATAATAGGGCTTAAATTCACCGAATTTATAACCAAGTTGCAGATAGCCACCGTGATGTGATTTTGTAGATCTCAAATCATCATGCCAAATATATTGATATTCAGCGATAATTTCGTAAGGGTCGCCCGTGTAATACATATGCCCCCCCGCAATAACTTCATCAATTTCGTTTTCTCGTCCGATAATATTTGGATTGTTAGGGATGACATCGTAAAGAACATTGGCACCAAAGCCAAAACCATCCAGAACCTCTGGCTCGACAGTAAATTGAAACGATACTTGCTTGTCATCGTTACGATCATTAATTATTTGGATTGACTCAGTATCTTCTCCCCTACCATTACCTATTGTAAAGCTGTATTCAACGTTGCCAAAATCCAACCCAACATTACCAGATAACCCTATACCAACGTAATGCATTGGCAAAACACCATCATTTCCCTCAAATTGAAAAATTAATGGTCGGTCAGTTGTCGTGTGAGTCCAGGTAGCATGGTGATAATTTTGATTCCAATAGCCAAGCGGAGTATGATCTCGTCCAATAGAAATATTTAGCCAATCTGCGAATTCATAGTTCAACATAACTCGTTCAACATTTACATTCGTGTCACCATCTGAGGTAAACTTAAACAAGGTCTCATTGAAAAAAGTAAGCTTTTTGGAAATCTGTGAAGTGAACAAAAAACCTATATCACCATCGGTAAAATGATTTGTATCCCTATCAGGTTGGTTTCTAGGTGACTCGTTAACATAATCATATTGCAAATGACCAAATCCTCTAATATTTAAACTTGGTACATCAAAGTCAGAATGTGGCTTAGGTTTAGCTGCTGAAATTTCAGCTTTGTTTTCTACAATTTTAGACTTATTACCAACAATCTCTTCTTTGTTTACTCCTTGCTTTTCTGTTAATTTATCTACAAGTCCTCTTAGCTCTTCAACCTCTTTTCGCAATGTACGAAGTTCCTCCATCTCACCGCTTATTTGAACGTTTGTATCATCCGCAAGTACCAAAAAAGAAGGCATACAAAAAGCAATATATAGCAACGTAAATCTAATCATTTTTATTGTTCCCCAGCAATAAATTTTCTTGTTAATTAGCTAGAAAACAATTGGATCGTAGTTTCTAAGATAATTTTAGTCTTTTAATTTTAGTCTATCATAAATCTGATGTGTCAACACTTTTCCGGACACAAAGTTACACAGCTCAGGGCAATCGAGTTTAAAACAGCTTGACTTTATAGTCGCTATAATAATTAGGGTCAGTAATAATTAGGGTAATAATTAGAGTAAAATCAATCACTTTCGCTGGACGACCTGAGCCCTGCCGAAAACCCTTGATAATAGCCTTCTGCTAAT
>JAGLDH010000108.1 GCA_023145835.1 Methylococcales bacterium | reverse complement strand
CCACGGAATGAATTGACTCATTTTTACCCAGCGGTTGTTTTTATCTAAGTCGGTATCAAAAGGCCAGTCAAATTCTGCGATAGTGAGTTGTTTGGAGCTAAAAGTTCGGATCATACGTGCGCGGATTTTGAAGAGATTAGCTTGGTTTTCGTGCATTATTATACCAAAAACACACTATATATTAATAATATCAGCGGGCTGGAGTTTCTGGGTAGACTCTAATTGTTTAAGCAGCCCCTGATTAAGTTGATTAAAATTTAGCGTAGAAAAAACAGTCGCTATTTTTCACGAAGAACGCTCAATAAAATCAGGCTAACAATTATGTTTAAAACGCTTGACCCGTAAAATACAGCCAAGAGGAAAACAAGTCATTTTCAGGAGAAGGTATTTTTACTCGTGATGGCCTTAAGAATGATCTTTTATTAAGGTTATCACGCCCCATCAGGTATATCTATTAAAAAGTCAGTAACCCCTACGTTATAACCAAACTGATATAATAGTGTACTGACTTGCCCTCTATGATGTGTTTGGTGGTTAAATAAATGAGAAACTAATTCTGCAAAATTTCTTATGCTTACAACATTTTTAGTATTGGTATATTTCAGATCAAATTGAAGGTCTTTTTCGTCTAATTCAGCGTTAACCCAGTCCCAGATAATTTGATCAATTTCTTGACGTATTTGATAGAGGAGGTCTATATTTGGATATGGTATTTCATTTAGTTTTTTAGGAGCAGGATATTCTTTAATTTTATGCAGTGATATATATCTGTCACTGTATTTAGAAAACCTTGCAAGCCATATCAAATCACCTACCAATTGATGATTCAATGTTCCAATAATTGATCCAAAGAATGTACCAACTTCTTTCTCTAGTTCATCTTTCGTTAGTTTAAATGATGCTTGGTAAACTTGTTCATTCATCCTTAAGTTATACTGAGCCATGAGCTGTAAATGTTTTTTATAACTCACTTATTTTTCCTCATTATTTTCTATTTTCAACAAATTTTCTGTTATCTGCTTGACCTTTTTAGAGTTCCTAAGATAACTAAAAACGATGTTTGATCTATTAAAATAATCTCGAGCTTCCTGCCATTTTTTCTGCGATTGATAAAAATGACCCAATTCTAAAAGTGTCTCCGCAATACCAGAACGATTTGAATTAGTTTTATAGCCAATGAGCGCTTGCTGTAAATTAGCCTCTGCTTCCACATATTGACCTTGTTGCTGCATCAATAAAGCTTGAAAACGTAAAAGACGGAAACTAAAGTCGATAGGATAAGTAGTTGGTGATTTTAAAGCATTGGCATAGCGATTTACCCAAATAATTTCATCCTTTTTTTGGATAAAAGCAATTTTTGTTCGAGTCGAAATAGCGGCTATTTGGAGAGTACTCGGTGTAAGCTCATCAATCGCGGGTAATAATGACTGAATTGATGTTTCAGCTTGATCAATTTGTTTTTTTTGTAATGCAATTAATGTATAAAGTAACGTGATCCGTGCTTGCTCATTCTTCAGTGATTTTTTTTTTGCAATAACAGTAGCAAGCTCCAAATGATGAAGACTTTGTGAATAATTTTGTACGGATAAGGCAACTTCGGCTAAATTAATACGACTATACAGGACACCTTGCCGATCATCTATTCCTTCATAGAGCGATAAAGCATGAGTAAAAAGCCATTGAGCTTTCTCCCACTCTGCTTTTGAAAATGCCTGCACCCCCTCTTTTGTGTATCGCTCTGCATTCTCTATTTCAAGGGGTTTAGTGAATGACTCTCCTCCACAACCCGACAACATCACACAATAGAGTAATAAACATAAAGCTAAATAACGTTTAATCATGACCTGGATGCACTGGAATTAACGGGCTGGAGGTTTGTTTTTTAATATCATTAGATAATGGCCATGTCGTTTGAACACTCTCTAATAAGTGATCAGCTTTTGTTATCGCTCTTCTTACTTCATTCGTTGTGCCCGAGATATTATTTAATTCTCCATTAATCAACGCTACCGCAGTATTAACCTGTGCAATAATCTTGCTTAACTCACCCACCATGGCAGGAAGATCATGAGAAACCTGATTAGCATCGTTTAAAATGGGTTCAAGTTGAACTAATCTTTTTTTAGCAATATTAATAATACCTTCTGCTTCTGATAGAATTTCTGCCCCCGATGTCACAACTGTTTTTAGCTCATTTTCAACTTTATGATCAAAAATAGCAGCTCCAAGCACACCGTGACCTGATGCTATTTGTGTGATAATTTCATGAACATTTTCTAACGTAAATTCCAACTTTGGAAGTATTGTTTCAAACTTGGTTAACAACTCATTACCGTCTGCTGATTGAATAATATTCGCTATACTCAGTAATAAATCATTCAAAGAAGGGGTTTCATCAACGGGTATTATCGCCCCATCCATTAACATTGGGGTATCAACCAAACCAGGTTTTATTTCTACTAACGCGTTACCAAGGTTAGTCAATCTGTTTACAAATGCTCTGGCATCCGTTTTAATTAATGGCTGCTGTCCTTCGTAAACCTCTATAGCAACTCTAATTTTATTATCTTTAGCAAGGCTCAGACTAGTGACACGTCCAACTTCTGTCCCTAGAACAGTGACAATACTGCCTTGATGAATACCTTCACTACTTTTAACATCAATATAAAACTTGACTCGTTTTTCAAATAAATGCTGATTTTTCACACTAATCAATATGAATAATAAAAACAATAAAAACCCAAAAAACACAAAAAAACCGACGAGTCGCTCGCGATAATTGTATGTCATCTGATGAATATAATGTCTAGATCGTGTAGAAGAGTCTGTATTCATAATCGTTATTCACCTAGCTCAGTATCACACTCAACAATTCATTAACATCTGGATCTTCTGTATGCAAAAAAGACTTCCACCCCATAAAATTTAATATTTTATGCTCTGAAACAAAGATAATCTGAGTTGCATGTTGCTCTAAAAAACGAGTGTACTGAAGCCCTCCTATCATACAGACTGCACGATTTTCTTTATATTTCCCTAATACCGCCCCCATTTTCTCTCGTTCTTTCGCGCCCAAATCATTAAAAGGTACATCTAAAATAAGTAATTGTGGGTCAAGAATCAAGGCACGCGCCAAAGCCAGTTGAGATCGTTGGAAACTATTTAACTGCGTAGGATATAACGTTGGCTCAAAATGACAGCCTAGCTCTGTTAATATTGCTCTCGCTTTATCCGCTGTTTCACGAAATGATAAATTAGCATGATAAAGTAACGGCAACATAACATTCATGAGTGCATGCTGCGCAGATAACAAAGGAGCTGCTCCAGAGTGATACCCTATCTGACAACGAAACTTTCGCCATGCTAATTGATCAAGCTCAGACATCTCTTCCCCAAAAATCTCTACTTTACCCTGTTCTGGTTTTGTAATCCCTGCCAACATAAGCAAATAAGCTCTTAATTGAGCTCTGTGCGGGCCGACCAAACAAGTCAAACTAGAAGAATCCACCTGACAATCCAAAGCAGGGAACTCCAAGTTTTGCTCTGTCGTATAGGGAACAGCATCCTCTGTGAGTATTATCGAACGCTCCGCTTTACTATTCATAAAGAAAAAATAATAAAGTATCCATCAACCAAAAATAAAAACACAATACTTCTGACCACTGCTTTCTGCATCTGATTTGACACCTGGGCATGTGAATTCAACACTGAAAGTCCATGAAAACAAGCAATAGTTCCTATTATCACCCCAAATAATATATTTTTAACCATAAACCTAAAAAGGCTATTAATGTTTATCAAATTTAAAAGTTCTGTCAATGATGCCTGAGCAGGCAAATCATAAATCACAGAGCTAAAAATCATTCCAAACAGGAGCATAATAGCTGAAAAATAAAGTGCCAAGACCACCTGACTAATCACCATGCTAAGTATTCTGGGAAGCACAAAATAGTCATCTACATCAATACCTAAGTATTCCAATGGTTCAATTTCTCCACTTACTTTTGTATTAGCTAAATCAACAACAATAGCAGAACACGAACGCCCAATCATGATAAATCCGGTTATCAATGGCCCCATTTCACTCAACAGTAGTCGCGCAAGCATTTCGACTAGATCTTTGGCGCCAGTGATAGTCGTTATAATAAAGACTAATTGTGAAGCGACTACAATGCCAACAAATATGGCAAGAAATGAAATGATTGCTATAGAATTAATGCCAATCAAAATAAGTTGATCTAAAAAAACAGAATAAACAGCTCTATTAAACACATTCCGATGAGGCTGCCACACAGAACAGGTTCTTATCAGAAAATAGCTTAAGTCGATAATATAGAGAAAAAACTCTATACAACGCCGACCTATCCGTCCAAAAAAGTTCATGACTTAACGTCTACCCTGCTAACACAGGAACAATGGTCACTAACAATAATGTAGTCCCCATAGTCACCAATGGTAAGAGAATTTTTTCATGTCGGTACCAAAAATTATCACCTTCTAATCCTGCTAAAGCGGTCTCCTGATAACCCACCATCTGTCTAGTTAATAAGTGATTAAGCGCAACAGGAGGAGTAAGATATCCTAATTCAAAAGAGACTAAAGTAATCATCCAGAAATGTACCGGGTTTATACCATTATTATAGGCAATTTGTGCGATTGTGCCTGACACCAGAACAACGGCACCAAAGGGATCCATAATCATACCAATTCCAACAAGAACAACGATCAAAAAGCTTAATGTTACCCATATCGAAGAAAAATCATCCGGTATATTGTTTAACAACCCCGATCGTTCAATAACACCTCCTAGTACAAAAGAAAGTCCCATTAAAAGTAATAATGCCCCAATATGAACACTAGATTCTGAAGAGGCCATTCTTATTGTGTATTCAAATTTATGAGACCGCTCTTCTAGAGATACAATCTGAACGATTCTTACAAACAATTTTTCATAAATTATTAACCCAAGAATAACCACTGGCAATATCACGGGTGCTGAAAATTCATCCATCGTGACATTAAGTAGAAAAAAGTAGGCAAGGAAGATGAGTACTGCAATGAGTACATAAGGAAACAAAGGAATTAGTGCTCGTAAGAAAGGTTTAAATGCTTCGTTAAAAGGAGCCAAGTGTATCTTTTCTCGCTTAGTCATTAACGTAAAAACAAAAAAGACCACGGCTGTCGTCATAAATGTTTTTAATCCCCAACTAAAAAGCTGGTCTGTTACCACCTCTTTATTTAAAGCGGCTATCAATACAACCAGCAGGCAAGGACGAAGCACAACACCTGCACTTCCTGTCATAGCGGTAGCAGCTAAAGCCAGTTGCCTACGTGCTCCAGCACGACGTAGTTCTTCATAAACGATAGCTCCCATCGCAATGATGATAATACCTGAAGCGCCAGTATAAGCTGTAGGTACAGCCATAACAACAATCGCTACAAAGGCTAACAATTCAGGTGACATGCGCCAAGGTATAAAAACTTTAAAAACCAGATCGCCCAGTTGGGTTTGTTTTAATAACATCCCAACCCAGATATACAGCCCGATATTAAGAAACAAACCGGCCTGATCAAACAACAAACTAAAAAATATCGCGGGCCCCGCCCAATGCCCTTCTATCAGAAAAAAATACACACAGACAAAAAATGTCATCAATACATATAAAGGGATGGATAAAATAGCATGTAGCGTACTTTCTCCTGCCTTATAAAGATCTTGGGAAAATAGGGTTTTAAATAATTGAAAAAAGCTTACTGTCGTTAAAACAGCAAATCCAAGAATTAGGCAAAAATATATTTCCGAATGTTCAATCACTGTTGCAGATTGATAAACATTATCCCTATAAAACCAGGCAGACGCTAACATAGCCGAGTTTCCGAATAGTTGAGCTATGGTAGAAATACGATGATCCTTTAGAGTTATCACTGGTCTAAAGGCAATATGTTGTTGTTTAAGTGTACTGGTTACTGCACAGATAAAAATAGTCAATATTAAAATCATGCGCTGTTTTTCAAAGGCGAATAGACTAATTTTAGCGACACCCGTTTCCAACGTACGGAAAAGAATAACAGGCAGTGTGATTCTCGCCTGGTTTTGTTGTGCTAATTGATGCTTTGTAATACAGAGTTGACGCACATTTTGTAATGATGAAAGGGCAGATTTTCGATCAAAAGGCTCTGCATCAAACAGATCGTCCATCCCTTCCATATCATCATTTTCCGCCTCTAGCTTTTGTAACGCAGCCTCAATATCAAAATCAGGATCACAAGGTGGCGTTGAAATATCTGCTCTAAGAGTGAAATAATCATGCCATATCAATTCACCGACATTCAATAGCCGAGCATGGATCTGCTCTCCATTTCCAGCAATGATGACAGATATCAATAACAAAAAAACTGGCAAGGTAGAAAACCATTCACGGCCACTACGAAGCTTATAAAAACCGTTCAAGTTTATCGTGGCTTTGGGCATACACCAGTTACTCTACCAAAATCATTAATATAGTTTATTCTTTATCTGCGGAAGTACATTCAGATTGTTGAGGATCTTTTTTACAACGCAATATCCTCATTAACTTCAACATCTTAGCGTTATACACACCTTTATCTCGTAACCTGATTCTTGACTGTCTAAAGACCTCTAGATACCCGATTTTATCTGAGTCAGAAATAGGAACCCACAATTCTTTCGGAATTTTATTATCGTATCGCTTAGTCGTTTCCACGCCTTTATCAAATTGGCTCAAGGCATAATCACGAGACATTTGACCATATCCCTCAGGAAAATCAGCTTTACGAGTCAGTATTTGCATAGTTAACTGTACTAATGAAAATTGAATAACGCCACCATTAGGTTTCAGTCCTTTATAGAGCTCCATCGCTTCATAAACAATACCCGGCCCATATGTTACATCAACAGATCCATTATTAAACTTACTATACATATTAGCGATTGAAGTACCTACTGGCGAGGCTCCAATAAAAGTCACCATCTCAACTTGAGCAGGATCTGAATCTAAAATAGCAATTCGTTTACCTGCTAATTCACCCACCGTATCTATTTTACGATCATTAACAAACATATAAGCGGCTCCTCCAGGAAAAACTCCTACCACTTCATAAGGGTCTGTAAACATCAACTTTGCTGCTTTTTTTGAACTAATCGTAGTAATAACAGATTTTAAGTGATCATACGTTGGCATTGCACCAACCGCATCTAAACTACCCGAAAAAGAATTAAATTGCCTAGCTCGAATTCCTGTAAAGCTTACCGCATCACAAACACCCGATTTAAAATCTTCCGCAGCCACACGCTCATTAGTATAAGGTTTTAATTCCAACTCTATCCCCCATGCTAATGCTGCTGTTTTATAATCTTTCAATTGAGAAAAAGTAGGCCCGTTTGCACCTAATAAGTCAAAAACACACATTTTTTTTGACACCGCCTGAACTGAATAACCACTCGACATTAACAAAACAGTGATTATTATTTTGATTAAGGTTTTTTTATGTAAAATCATCTATACATCCTATCTCAATTAGAATATTTATTTCTTTAATAACATATCATTTCAGTCTAAAGAATCTCATCAATATCTATCGTTTCAATAGCTTTGTCTGGGTCATTCCAAAAAGTCCCCATTTTTCCTATCGGGGTACGTGCTCCTGTTGCTTCAGTCCATAAACGATCAGAAATCGCACGTATTTGTAGATTAGAAACTTCATTAAGGATTTTAAACCTTTTATTTCCTGTTGTTTTTAGCATCATTTCAGAATGATGACGTATAACTTTTTTAACTTTCTCTATTTTACCTTGCCCCAAATATACTTGTGCCGCCAGCACATAAGGAAGACTAGCTCCTTGCTGAAAACTAACTTTTAATGCATTTTCCAAAACTTGTTCAAAATCTCTATCAACAGATTGATGACCAGGAATAGTCAATCTTATTGCAGCTTGAATGGCATCAGGTGCCCCCCACCATTTTTCGTTATCCAGACAAACCGCACCGCGACCCACTTTTGTTGTAATATCCATAGGCACTTCAACACTTCCTCCTGCTGCTATATCATTCAGAACCGCTTGTACTCCATCCAACAATCCAATCAACCAATATAATTCTTCATTTTCATCAGAGAATTCTGGGCATTCAGCGCCCGGTTCAGCAATAGCCAACGTTAAATAGTGGTATCCGTTCAGCTGTCTGCGTGCTGCTTGAACAAGAAGTCGCTGTTGTGCAATACGCGCATCTTTTGCTTCAATAGGTTTTTTTGCAAATATTGCACGTAGATATCTAAGTTCTTCTTCCCACGCTTCAAACTCAACGCAACTGCCCGCTAATAAATAAAATATAATAGCAAGTTGATCAGGTGGTGCTGTCACACTGGAAAAACTTAATAAAAAGGGAGAAAAAGCCTCTACCATTGAGCAACTCAGCCCAACATCATTGGTAGACAATATATACGAAACCCCTTGGTCTTCTGCATAGCCAATCAAAACATCACCTGTGCTTTTATAAGCTAAACTACACGCATTCAATAACACGCATAAGCTAAGTATTACACAATAATCACACATTTTTTTCAAAGCCTTTCCCCCTAGGTTTACTGTCTTTTGATAATTATACAGTCCTCAAAAGCCAACCAAAGTTAAAACGACAAAAATGCAAAATAATATTTTTCACTCTTCTTTTTCCAAAAAAAAAGGGAAGGCTTTTGCCTTCCCTTTTTTTAAACTTCTTTACGTTTATAAAACTTAGAAGTGAAAACCTACAGAACCACCTAAAGTAAAGCCATCTGTATCAACACCATCAATATCATCTGGAGTCCAATGATAACGACCATCTAAGCCAGCAACAATACCTCTAAACAAATTATATTCAACACCCGCACCAAATTGCATACCTGTATTTAATACGGTTACCGCATCAGATGGTGGGCTGATGATATTAAGATCAATACCGACAGGAATAATCCAAGGGCGTAGTTTGCTACCATGCATAAACTTGATTTTAGGCGCAGCACTTACTCTTAACATATTAACTGTTACAGATTGTTGAACGTCAAGACCAGGAGATGGAGCAGCGCCAGCTAAAGTTGTAACAACGTTATCAAGTCCACTATCTTTTTTCTCACCTAACTCAGTATATATAATACCTAATTCAATACCAAAAGAAACCCCATCAGCTAAGCCAAAGAGATCATTATTCATATTAAAATCGAGCCCAGCACCATAATAAAAAGCATCATCATCTACTGGACTAGTCAAAACATCTGTACCTAATCCACTATCACCAACAGTATTGAGAACACCATGAGCACCACGATGACTATTAAAATGCGACCAACCACCACGAACATTAAATACGTGCTCTCTTGTAGATGTAGAAGCATTCATGGGTGTACTTTTAACAGAAGCCATCCACTGGTCTAACTCTTGTACTTTTGTCGAATCAGTAGATCCGGCTTTTACACGACTTAATTCTGCTTGCATTTCTCGCATCATCGCAGCCATTTCATTCACTTGCGCTTCTAATGCAGCTGTTCTTTCAGCTTGTGTTTGAGCTACGACTTGCGGAGAAACCATTGCCCCAGCTATTGTTAATGTCGCTGTCGCTATGCCCATCGCTATTTTTGTTTTTTTGATCATTGCGTCCCCCCCAAGAGGTTATTATTGTTAATCTGAATTTGTCGTATTTACAACAAAAAATAATTCACAGAAGCAATAATAGCAGTAATTCAAATTCCTTACAAGCTTTTGCACCATTTTAAACACACCACTTTATCCTTTATTTTCAATGGTATAGAAAATAATTCTAAAATAAAAATTATAATGTTGAAAACACACAACATTATCTTCTGTTCATCCATCTCCTGTATACTACCTCCCTGCCTTTTCAGACACTAAACCTATCCAAAAAACTCATGCCTCAAACACCCGAGATCACTATTATAGGAAGCGGTATTATTGGACTCTTAACAGCGAAAGAATTTGTTCAAGCAGGTTGTAGTGTCACTCTTATTGATAAGTCTTTTTCAGGCCAAGAATCATCATGGGCAGGAGGAGGTATATTACTTCCTTTGTATCCATGGAGACAACCCGCAGCTATTAGCTCATTAGTTATAGAAAGTATAAAAAACTACCCCTCTTTATCTACCGAATTATTTGATACTACAAAAATTGACCCTGAATGGTATGACTGTGGTCTACTTATTTGTAAAAATCCTGATTTTGAACAAGCAACTGAATGGTGCGATACAAACCTAATTCCATACGAAAAGGCAAACGCCTCATTTTTTAATCACTTAAACACTAAGTCATCAATGCCTTTATGGATGCCCACGATTGCTCAGGCCAGAAACCCTAGGCTTTTAAAATCGTTGAAAGCTTATTTATTAAATGTTGGTGTCCGTTTTATTGAAAATTGTGAAATTACGGATTGTTCAATCAAAAACAACAGTGTTATCAGTCTTTCTACAAATAAAGAAAAAATAAAAGTGAATCAATTAATTATCAGTACAGGTGCTTGGACAGGTAAACTTCTAAGGCAATTACTCCCTAACAGCCTCTACTCTCCTGAAGTATCTCCAGTAAAAGGTCAAATGCTTTTATTTGATGCTAAACCTGATACTTTACCGTATATGATATTAGATAATAATCACTACTTAATTCCACGTCGAGATGGAAAAATTTTAGTCGGTAGTTCTGTAGAGCATTCAGAATTTGATAAAAGTACATCAACTGAAATTAAAGGCCTCTTATTTTCTTTTGCCACTGAGCTTTTTCCAACACTTAAAGACTTTCCATTATGTAAGCACTGGGCAGGATTACGCCCAGGAACAAAACAGGGTATTCCTTATATCGATAAACACCCAGAAATAAAAAACCTAGCAATTAATGCAGGACATTTTAGAAATGGATTAGTCATGGGGCCAGCATCGGCTCAATTGATGGCTGATTTGATTTTAGATAGACAACCTTGTGTAGACCCTGAACCTTATAGCCTTTAGAATAAAAGTCATACCTATAAAGTACTAGCATACTCTTTTAAACAAGCGCTACAGTATTATTAATTTTAAAATAGAAACAAGAACTACCAAGCAAGGAATGAGCTTGTTTTATTCATCAAGCCAAAGTTACTAATTCATTAACAGGGCTGTAGCTTTCTAAATAATTTAAGAACTAAATAATCATATTTCTATGAACCTTTATCCTTTACTCCGCCCCTTATTATTCTCACTCGATCCAGAGGTCGCTCATTACGCTACACTCAAACTATTAAAAATTGCTGATCAAACAGGCTTATCTATTTTAAACAAACCTAACCAAAGCAATAAGCCAGTCAACATCATGGGACTGGAGTTTAAAAACCCTGTTGGACTGGCTGCGGGATTAGATAAGAACGGTGATTATATCGATGCCCTTGCTGCGTTAGGTTTTGGGTTTTTAGAAATTGGTACCGTTACACCCAGACCTCAACCAGGCAATCCTAAACCACGATTATTCAGATTGCCAGAGCATGAGGCAATCATTAATCGCATGGGATTCAACAATTTAGGTGTCCAACACTTAATACAACAAGTTAAACAAGCAAATTATAAAGGGATATTGGGTATTAATATTGGTAAAAATTTTGATACTCCGATTAAAGATGCAACTGAAGATTATTTAATCGGTTTACGAAAAAGTTATCTGTCTGCGAGTTATGTCACTCTTAATATCTCTTCTCCAAATACAAAAAACTTACGGCAATTGCAGCAAGGCGATGATATTAAATACTTACTTTCTGCACTCAAAGAAGAACAATTAAAACTACAAAAAACATACGAACATTACACACCTTTAGTCGTTAAGATTGCACCAGACCTAGATGATAGTGAAATTTCCCACATCGCTCAACTCCTGATGGAGTTTTCCATTGATGGTGTTATTGCGACGAATACAACCATTTCTAGAGAAGCAGTTGAAGGTCATATTTATGCTGAAGAAATTGGTGGGTTAAGTGGAGCTCCTGTCAGGGAGAAATCAACCTATGTTGTCGCGAGTTTAGCATCAGAACTAAATAATAAAATCCCTATTATCGCAGCTGGGGGCATTTTGTCCGGTAAAGATGCTCAAGATAAGTTAGATGCAGGTGCAAGTCTTGTACAAATTTATAGTGGATTAATTTATTGTGGACCACAGCTAATAGAAGATATTTTACAAACGTTATAATTTTTTTATAGTCTAGTATCTATAAATACGCATTCAGCTTATTTATAGATACAGTGTTATATAACATAGTTATCATTTTGTTTAAGGCACACAAATGACTTTTCAATTAACCCTTTTTGTTTTTATCATTTCATGTACCTCTCCATTATTACAGGCTAAAGCTAATTCTAAGCAAGATTTAGAAAGAATAACTAAGACGGCTGAAGAAGGGAATGTTGACGCTCAGTTTAAGTTAGGGAATCTGTTTTTTTATGGAATTGGTATAAAAAAAGATCTTCTTCAAGCAGCAAAATGGTACAGAAAAGCAGCTGTTCAAGGATATTCTCCCGCAAAATACAGTTTAGGCTCAATGTACAAAAATGGAGAGGGTGTAAAAAAAGATAAAAGCCAGGCAGCAATGTGGTTTAGTAAAACGGCTGAATTAAAAAGGGATATAGCTCAATCAACTTATAATATGGTTGAGATTTATCGCACAGAAGCTTTAAAAGGCGAGGTATACGCTCAATATAATTTAGGAAAAATATACGAATTTGGAAAAGGCGTACAGCAAGACAAAAACGAAGCGGTAAAATGGTACCGTAAAGCCGCCATTCAGGGTGACCCTTCAGCACAAAACAGTCTAGGAGCTTGTTTTGATAATGGAATAGGAGTAGATCAAGACAAACTAATAGCAATTGAATGGTTTCGTAAAGCAGCAGAACAAGACCACCCTGCAGCTCAATATAATTTAGGCATCAAATACTATAAAGGTGATGGTGTAAAGAAAGATACCCTGGCAGCCATTGAATGGTTTGAGAAAGCGGCTAGCCAAGGTCATGCTTCTGCTGCTCGAATATTACCGGCTATAGCTAAAAAAACATATCCAAAAACCATTCTAAAGATATCTACCAATACTTATAAAAAGGAATAATATGATAAGTTTCTCTTTTATCCCTAGCTATAGCCATTTCTTCTTAATGGATAAAAAATTCCAATAAAAAATCATATCTATACGTTTATCTTTTTTTTCTAATTCCATGTTCAACTAGATATTTGTGGGACGAATCGAATGGTTAGGAAGTTAAAAACTCTGAACCATCTTGTTATTGATGATTCAGAGTTTTAAGTAGACTATTAAATAATTTATATTTTTTGGTTTCCAAGCTCTATTCTATAACAAGGTTGGCGATATATTTTTGCCCCCAATTATTAACTTGATAAGCTCTAGCAGTAATAGTTACAGCACCAGATTGTTGAGGGAAATATCCACCTACGCCGTAAAGAATAGCAGAATTAGAGATAGCACCATCATTCCCCATAGGATCAGTTCCATCTACTGTGAAATAGACTTCTGTTAACCCCTGGTTTGTGTTCGTCATAATAACGGTTTTATTTAATACTGTTTCAGAAATAGTCACTGAAGATAAAGTGTGAAACATTTCTTCATTCTGCACCTTTCCTTTAAGAAAGGCCATACGAGCAGGAAATTCAGAGATCATACGATTCACTTCATTCTTCCAAAGAATATGTAAATCTGGCTTAAATCCCCACCGGGAGACATCAAATGCATATAATTTATCCATTGAAGCAACTAGCTCATTAATCCTTTTTGTTAAAGAATCAATAGTAAAAACACCATTTTGTTTAACGTAATGATCATTGACATAATCTCTCACTGTTGTCATAAACTCCAGATTTTTATCTTTCAGAAATTCACCAAAGAAATATCCTGGACCACTTAAATATTATCCCCAGTGCCCAGTATGTCTCCATCCATTTTTGTTCCAAAATAGACCATCAGAATCATTCAAGTTAAAATGAATTTTTACGTTAGGATTAACAGTATTCATTATCCCTCTAGCTTCATACTCTATATCAGTACTAAGATAAACAAGCATCATGCGAATATAATCATCCATATTAATTTTTTGTTTAACGGCTTGATAATCTCCAGCTTGAGCATCTGCTTTTACTGCTGACCACTGAGGCTTATGTTGTGACTCAGAAATTTGTCCAATATGCCAATCAGCATCTTTATTGTTAATAAAGACATAATCATTATCATCGCCCCCTAAATAATCTTCAGCAAAATCATCATCAAATCGTTCTCTTAGAGTTTCAACACCCTAGTATTTACCATTGAGAAAGATGTGAACAAGTTTAGTATGAACATCCAGATTACCCATCTCTCATTTCATAATTTAATTTTACGCTGCCCTCAAATATTTCTTTTAAGACAGTATCTACATCTACCCCTGAGCATACTACAAAACCTCGCACAAAGTATCTGCAAGCTGAGCAAATGAGAAAGGTTTCATCAATATTATTATGGATTCATGTTTGTCCAACTGTGTCAGTACCTGAGATTCAGAAAACCCGGTTATCGCGATAAAAGTACATTCAGGGTTGATCTTTTTCATCCCTTCAATTGCCTGCATGCCATTCATCTTGGGCATATTCATATCCATCATAACAAGGTCAATTTTTCTTTCATGTTTTTTATAGAGTGCTATGCCCTCAACCCCATTGTTGGCGGTTATCACCTTTCCAACTAGCTGTTCCAGCATTGCCTCAACTACATCTCGAACTCTATCATCATCAACCAAGAGTATTGTTCCAAGACGATTAGAAGGTGAAAGGGTCATTGAGTTTTTATGTTTTTCAATTTCCATATCGGTGCAAGGTAGCAGCACTCTAAATTCAGAGCCCTCTCCAAGGGAACTGTGTACTGTAATTGATCCGCTATGTTCAATAATTGTACCGTATACGATAGCTAAGCCTATCCCACTGCCTTTACCCATCGGGTTTGTGGTGAAATACGGATCAAAAATCAGATCAAGATTTTCGCTCTTTATACCGACTCCAGTATCAGATATTCTGATATCAATATATTTCCCCGGCATTAGCTCAAAGTTTGATTCATTACACTGAGATTCGCTAAGATTTTGATTGCGGGTAAAGAGAGTCAAAACACCACCATCAGGCATGGCATTTGCTGCATTTAAGCAAACATTCAGAATCGCATTTTTCAGCGAACTAGAATTACCTATTAGCTTGTGATTGCTAGCCTCATCCTTAATCACAACGTCAATTGTTTTGTCTATTGTGCGATCTAAAATATCACTGACCTCTTCAATTTCAGAATTAATTAATAAGGGAGACAATGTCTGGTTGGATTTTTGTGAAAATGAAATGAGTTGGTGGGTCAAATGGGTCGCACTTTGTGTGGTTTGAATAATGACATTCATATAGTGACGATCTTTCTCTGTTAGCCTTTCGCCTGAGTTCATTAATAGCACTTCCGCGGCGCCAGAAATGGCAGCCAAGAGATTATTGAAATCATGGGAAATGCCTCCAGCCAACTGCCCCAATGACTTTAGCCTTCTATTTTGATTGAGCTCCAAACGTAAAGTATGTTCTTCTGTAACATCGCGGATCGTCAATACCATTCCAATGATTTCTCCTGAACTGTCTTTGATAGGTGCGATTGAATCTGAAATTTGATGTTTTGAATTCTCTTTTGAAATGAGCACCGTTTCCTCCGTCACTCCTAGCATTTTTTTCTGACTCAAGAGGCGCTCAGTCATATTTTTAACCCGCTCATTCGTTTCTCCATTAACAATATGTAGGACTGTTTCAAGAGGTTCATTAATCGCTTCTGCAGATTTAAGACCTGTAAGCTTTTCAGCTACTGGGTTCATAAAGGTCACTATTCCAGTTTTATCAGTTGCAATCACCCCGTCACCGATAGAATCAAGTGTAATAAATAAATTTTCTTCACTTGCTCGCAGTGCTTCTTGTGCTTTGTAACGTTCATGATCGTCAACTATCAATGCATAAAACCGTCTTATCTGACCTTCGTTTCTCTTTTCGGGAGCATAAATCACCTGAACATGGCGAGAGCCTGTTGGAAAAGGGATTTCAATATCTAAAGTAGCCCTTTTACCCTTAAGTGCTTTGTCCATATAAGGATGAACAATTTGCCATTGTTGTTCTCCAAGCGCCTCTTTGACATGCTTGCCTATAAGTAACGTCTCTTTCCCTAGTTTGAAATTTTCAAGATACGCTTTATTTGCAGTGACATAACAATAGTTGTGGTCAAGACCAGCAATCATACCCGGTGTGTTGTCCAAAATAGTTCGTAATTCACGTTCCCGTTCAGCTAATTGTTTCTGAGCTAATTCTTTGGCTTCAGCTTGCTGGAGTTCGCTGAGTATTGTTTTTTCAAGATTTATTAAATTCGGCCTAAGGAATTCAGCCCAAACCATCCAAATTCCTAATAACACGAGGAAACCAACACTCATTAATATCCAAGATATAACCTTGACGTTGTGCGACTGAATGATGCTAAGAATATTTGCTCGGATGACTAAGGGTTGAAGAAACCGACCACTATGGAAGTTGACTATGGTGGCCGCATCCCAAAATGAATATCCCTCCCGCACAAGTGCAGGCGAAGCAGTGACAAACTGATCGATTTTGTCACGGATTTTTCGGTCAATATCTAAGCTTATTATGGCATTTTCTTTATCTTGCGTTACGTACAGCCAACCTCTTTGAGTTTTTGTATCGGCGATTATGCTATTAATTTCAGCGTTAAGCAAAAATTCTTTTACAATCAATTTTGCTGTTGCCATTTGGACTGACCTTGCTGTCGTGGTAGAAATTGGATTGACTTCTGACCGTCCCATTATATAGTCAAGATTTCGGTGAATGCCGCGCCAAACTTCTTCATGCTTTCGAGTGAGGTCAGTCAACTTTTGTTGAGACATAAAAAGACTGAAAGCGATGCTAGCTAACAACACCCCCCCAATGACAATTACCGAAATACTAAAGATAAATACTCGACCTGCCTTTCTGCTGGCGACAACTTCCTTTACAGTCATTGTTTTATGATCGTGCTTATCTTGCACAACATCAGGAGGAATATAAGGCATCGTATACGTATAATTAGCTATAATATTATTTGAGTTGTGTTTGGCTTAACCCTAACCCACAGTTAGAAATTTAGCATATAGCAACTTCCTCTTATCCTCTATGGATATACAAAAATGTCCACTTAACTAATGGGTTAAGCTAATATTTTTTTGCATCCCTAGGAGGTGCCCGAGAATAGAAAATCTACTCAGCAATAGCTTTCCCTCGCTACCGTTTCTATTATTGGCTAGTCTCCTTGGAAACAAGGAAAACTACTCTACATCCAAATTTGAAATGTGGATTAGGGCTTAATTATTTTTTTATCTTTTGGTTGTGTAGGTTGATTAATGTATGAACCATTTCGTCCGCAGCCTGTTGAATCGAGCCGGCACCACCGTTACGCCAAAACTTTTGGACAATGATAGCAATCACATTGAAGGATTGCGCCCATACAGAACTTGTATGGATTTTATCTTTAGTTTGTTTCCATTTTTCAATTGACTGTAGGGAGCATCGATTAATGCCTTGCTCATTTTTCCATTTGTGTACGGGAACGCCTCCTTTCCAACCCACGTATTTTTGCAAGTTCTCAATTGAATGAGCCACACTAATCATTGCATCTTGCCCTGCAACTTCAATTGGGTCAGATGTATTAGTGAGCGCGATGGAATCAAATGACCAAATAATATAATTGTTTCCTGGCGGCAAATCGCAAACAAACCGTTTATCATCAGGGTATAGTATCGACGAAAAATTAGCCAAAAAATTGATTGCAGCTTTCCCAGATGTTAAATGATCTATTGAAACAGCCCAATTTAGATCTTTGTTATCTGAATTAACGAAGGGTCTAAGCTTGTCCAAAATAGATAAGGCATCAACTATTTGAGGACGCCATTGTTGCATGTTTTTTTGTTCATCCAAAAAAGAAATAAGTTCGGTGGCAGTAAGTTTAGCCGATAGAATAGAAAAAAATAAAAACCGTATCTGCCACCTTTGATCAGACATGGTAATAGGGGTAAAACCAGCTGCTCTGATACGGCTAAGATCATTGATTAATTGCTCCCACGTTTTTGGTACCACAAGTCCTAATTGTTGAAATATATCCTTGTTGTAGACCATGTGATTTTGCATGTGTATGCCAACAGGCAGTGTTGTTATACCCTTCTTGTGTTTGACCACTTTGTAGACTTCCGGTAAAAGAGTTTCCTCGAACGATGACTTGCCTGGAATGTCTTTAATGAGGCGGAATAAGCCATCATCTACCAATTGGCGCAAGCCATAGCCACCAATCCAAAACACGCCTGTTGGTGGATACCCGAGCGCCACTCGTTTTGCATATTCTTGTTGCATATCAAAGAAACCTGTTGCGTGTTGATGCTCTTCCCAGATCACCCCCGCCTTTTTTATCGGAGTACTAAGCGCAGTAAGTGCTAATGCTTCTTCGTCAGTAATCCACAAATGCATGAGTTCAAAGCGTGCTTTTGCGTCCCTCGCTGTTACCGAGCTGATGACAAGCATCCATCCAACGAAACACAATATACCAAGCCGTAAACTATTAAATAACATATCAGTCCTCTCTTAGTGACTCCAATCTACACCAAGGAGTCACTTGTAAAACCTATATAAACGAGTGCCATTAATTGCTTCAAATTATAGTGACAATAATCCCAACCTACTTATTATTTGACTCCGAAATTAAGTCATCAGATATTGTCTTAAAAAAATCATTGACTGACTTTTAACACTTAGGACTGAGAATTTTATAAAACCCGAAACTGACTTGTCTTTTTGTCCAGTTTCTGTGTTGTAAAAATAGTTTCATAGCTTGCTATGCGCCTATTTTTACGCCTTGAAACTGAACAAAAACCCTACGCCAGTTTCGGGTTTTATTTCATCCTCAGTCCTTAATGAAGACAATACCTAATTGATAAATCGTTCCTTCCTATAGATTAATCCGCGCCATAAAAACAGTACAGAACAAAGGAATTAATAATAAAACTGTGAATAGGATTTAAATCTTATTTTTTCGGCTGCTTAACGAAGTTATTTACTAAGGACCCAAGTAAAATTAATTTGACAATTTTACGCAGGACTTATTCACCGAGTATTAACAATGTAGGGCTTAAATTCCTCGATATTTTATTTATTTAATCGACTTTTGGCCGTATTTCTATTTCCCGTTACTAGAAGATGCTTGCCTGCTTTTCCAAGCCCAAACAGGGGCATATTATTATAAAAGCATTCATACATTCCCTTTTTCACTTGGTATGTTTCATGCCATATACCAACATCTCCATTATTTGATATCAATTCATTGTATTTTTTCCATGCTGGTAGATGGGCTGAATTTTTACTTTTTGCATACGCTTCAAGATGAGAAAAAGACTTCCAGTATTGAAGCATAATTGTCGTTCTACCCATCCAAGACTCTTGACTTAGTAAACCTAACTCGGGGTTTGCATTTAATTCTCTGATCATTTTTGGCATGACTAATGCGATTGGCAACCATTTATGAATTTTCCAGAGTTTATTTATCCTCATTCCTATTATAAAAACAACAAACCCTTCATCTTTTGAGGCAGTCATTCTCTCAGTATAGATTTTGCTCATTTATCCTCCATACTTGCTGGTATATAACAAGTTTTTAGGGAGTTTTATCTTACACTTTATCACTAGCCAACTGCCAAAAACTCACAAGTAAAATAATATTATAAAGAGCCTCATATTAGTCTCATCTTTGATGTAAATATATTTTTTAAAAGATAGAAAACAGGGTTATCAGCAATAGATGTTTAAAATAAATAATGAAATAGACAAGGGCACACTCTAACTAAAAACTCGGCTGGTTTAATTTGTAAACCATTGGTTTGCAAACTTTCCGACTAATGTGCCGGAGGCAAGACTCCGAGTTTTTCTACGTGATTAAGTTGATTAGAATTTAGCGCAAAAAAACTGTCGCTATTTTTCACGAAGTGAGACTTAATAGTCATTCTATTGCACTGATCTTCGTGGAAAATAACGGCAGTTTTAGCAAGCTAAAAATAATTGGACTTAATCAACAATACAATAGAATGTAACTTATTGAATTAAGTTAACATTAGTTTTTATAAACCAACTTGTTCAGAGGCTCCTTAAGAAACATTTAAATATCTCTAAGTATTATATATAATGCAGAATATGAATAAAAAAACCAGCTTGTTGTCTAAGTTATTTCATGCACTCTCCTTATTTAATTACAACCTCTCCAGTCCTACCCTCAATAAAAGACTGGTGTTCGATGCGGAATGTTTACTAGATTAAAGTATAATACTAAAAAAAAAATTTTAACTCGGCATTCGTATATAAATCTTATAATTAGTAAAACAAAAAGCTTTATCTGAATGAATACCATGTTTTTTTATCAAATATAATTTTTCCTATTTGGTCTTGTTAAGATTCTTCTAATTTATGAGTTTTCTTACCCAGATCTGTTTGCTTTTTCACATCAACCCTTGAGTCACGGCGCTCCGTTTCCGTTCTTTCAACACCGGTTTATTTTTCCACTTCTTACCTCCGTAGAAGGCTATAAACAATTGATTTTAGCCGATACAAGTGGTCGTCTGAAATGTTTTTTTGCTTTGATATCACTGTTTTTTTGTTGAAAAATACATGAATAATGTTGATATGATTAATAATGGAATACCTAACTCTAATACTTCCTCTATTACTTCAAAATTTATAACAGTTTTTGATTCAATATAAACACCAAAACCAGATAACTTTCTACCAATGCCGTCTATTGCTTTTGACAGAACTAAAAATGAAAAAGTTAGCAATACGCCAATATGAATAAAAGACAAGTTTTTAATATTTAAAAGAATCTTATAATGGTTTTTTATAATAAAAACAATGATATATATCAATACAGAAATAACCATTAATCCAATTATTTTTTCAGGTAAAGGAACGCTATCGCTTACATAGAATTTACTTTTAAGTATCCCCATTGTTGTAAATCTTTTATCAAAATCTAACTCACGCATCCCAAATAAAACAACCAATATAAAAAAATAATGATATTGTTTTATATAAGGCCACTTACCCATAAATAGCATTAATAATGCACATAAAAAATAACCTAATACTGATAATGTCTCAATAACACCACCTTCTTTAATCCAAAATGGTAACTCGTATAGTTTGTATACAAAAGACAATGTTAAAATAATGATAACTATGAAAATTGATACAGTGAGTGGAAACATTGTCGTTAATATTCTATTCTGTTTTTTTTGCATATTGATTGTTGTATTTTACATGCTCAGAATACAAATCTATTCCTCGTTTTTATAGTATTTATTAAATAAATCAGCTGATTTAACAATTAGTTACAATTATTAGCCATTTATTTTCGGAAACCTCGGTAACCATATGATACCTGTAAACAGCACCAAGGTTTAACAATTTCTGATATTCACTCTGTTTAGCCAGGGCAATCGAAATTAAATTTATAATCAATAAAATCAACTGATTGAAAATCTATTTAGTAGTTTCTAGCAAGGTAGTAATTTCAAACCTTGCTGACGAGATTAAAGTATCTACTTGTTTTGGAATAACTTTCATTCCAAAACAAGGCTATGAACCTACTACAGGTTATCCAGTCAACAACTTGAACTGATAAAAAAAGAGCCATCATAAAAGCCGAAATGACAAGTTTATGGGAATGGCAGCAACACTTTGCTGATGAGAAATCCTGTCTCCAAGCAATCGTTTAGCTCAGATGACTAAAAGGTTGGCTAAACTAGAGCTTTCATCGCCATATGGTTGAACGCCCGCTTCATCAATGCGTAAAACGAAATCCCCATTATCCTAGAAATATTATTCATACCGTAACGCCTCAACTGGATGAAGACTTGCTGCCCTTTTAGCTGGCCAATAGCCTGAAACGATCCCCATTCCCACCGAGACAACAAATGCTATCATAATACTGGTTAGAGAAGGTATCAGCGGGAAACCGGTCAACTTGGCGAGAAGTATACTACTCCCACTACCGAGTATTAACCCAATGAGACCTCCCAGTGTACTAATGATGGTGGCTTCCATTAGAAATTGCAGCATGATGTCGCTATAACGTGCACCAACCGCTTTTCGAAGACCTATTTCGCGGGTACGTTCAAGCACAGAGGTACTCATAATATTCATAATACCCATTCCACCGACTAGTAGTGAAATCGAAGCAGCCACAATACCGATGATGGAAACACCATTCAAAATATTGTCGGTTGTCTTGATGTAACTTGTCATGGTTTCATATCCATATTCGAAATGTTTATCGTTACCGCGCCTCAACATCACAATAAGTTGGCGGGCAGCCGACTCTGCCTTATCCAGCGAAATGGCTTCTGCACGAATCTGGTTTATAGCTTTATTACCCAATATTTTTTGGTAAAAAGTGTAAGGAATCAAGATTCGATTATTCGCATCCTCACCAGAGGAACCTATACTGGCCAAAAAATCTCGACTCTTAGCTTTTAATACACCTATGACAAGCAACTTTCTTAGACCAATTCGAAACTCCTTACCAATCGGTGAGCCTGTCTCACCAAATAGATCCGTAACTGCTGTGGGACCAAGAATAGCGACAGCTCGGTTACTGGTTATATCTTTGAGACGGAAACTACGCCCCTTGATGAGGGTATCATTGTTGATCAAAGTAAAATCTTTACCCACACCTTTAACATCGGCATTGCTATACTGATTAACGGTCTGAATAATCAACTTTTCTCGTCCTCTGACAAAGGGACTCATCCTATTGACTGCTTTGCAACAGTGAGAAACAATAGCCTGATAGTCATCATTATCAATTCCGGTTCCTTCTCGAACCTTTCGATGAGGGTCTTTGTCCTGACGATCACGATAAACCCAGACCGAATTCAACCCAAAGGTTTCAAGTTCAGAAAAAACCAAATAGTTTCCGCCTTTACTTATAGTGCCAACAGCCATCACTGCGGCAATACCTAAACTAATCCCCAAAATACTGAGAACAGTACGAAGGCGATTATCTCGTAACGCATATAATGCAAGGGTAAGTCGATCCAGATAAAAGTGCATAAAATCAGCTTACAATGTTGCCATCAACTAGCCGTACAATACGACGAGTATATTTTTCAATTTCTTCTTCATGAGTCACCATAACGATGGTCATTCCCCCTTGGTTCAAAGCCTGAAATAACCTCATAATTTCTTGACTGGTTGTAGAATCGAGACTTCCGGTAGGTTCATCTGCAACTAGGATTCTGGGTCGATTGATCAAAGCTCTAGCAATAGCAACCCGTTGCTGCTGTCCTCCTGAAAGTTGTGCTGGAACATGATGGGCACGATCAGTAAGACCGACATTTTCCAGTGCTTCCAGTGCAAGATTTTTACGCTCCACCGAAGAAATACCGGCGTAAATCAATGGTAACTCAACATTCCGTAGTGCTGTTATACGCGGTATCAGATTAAAAAGTTGAAAAACAAAACCAATATGACGACTACGAAATCCGGCAAGTTGATCACTTGAAGCTCCCAGCACTTTTTCTCCAGACAAAAAATAACTGCCTTCATCAATCGAATCCAGACAACCGATCAGATTAAGTAACGTAGTCTTTCCTGATCCGGAGGCTCCCATTATCGAAACAAATTCACCTTCTTCAATGGTTAGTGTTATCCCCCGCAATACGGGTAAACTTATATCACCAACTTGATAGGCTTTATAAATGTTGTCCAAGCGAATCATGGCTGTTCTTCTAAGTTGACATGTACTTTTTGCCCATCAATCAGAATTTCCCCCTCCGAGAGTATGATTTGCGTGTGTTCGCTTAATCCCTTTAAAATTTCCACATGAGTAAAATCCTCAATTCCAGTTTCGATAGAAAGAAACTTCACTTTATCACCTTCCAGCACAGCAATCTGGACACCATCTCTCTTTTCAACTAATGCTTCAAAGGGTATTTTTAGTATATTATCGCGCCTGTCTATCAAAATACGTGCGTCTACTTGCTGATTTAATAGCAAATCCGGCGCATCACGGCTTAATGTCATTCGCACTGAAAAAGTGTTGATTGCTTCTTTTTCATTCTCAGTAATGGAAGATGAAATCCAGTGAACTGTTTCTTGCCACTCCTTGTCTGGATAAGTATCTGTTGTCATCACAACGGCTTGATCGAGATGAATTGAGGCACTATCTCCAGCATCGACATTCATTTCAATTTCACGTCCATCATGAGCAACCAGAGTAAATAACTGTCCCCCCGCCTCCAACCACTGGCCAACTTCAGCAGTTTTCTCTGTAATAATGCCTGCAAAAGGTGCCGTAACATTAGTTTTATCTCGATTAATCTTTGCGATCTGATACTCTGCTCTGACCACTTTTAGTCGAGCTTTAGCTACTAACCACTCCGCCTTGGTGTCCTCAACACTCTGGTCTGATACGCCACCAGACCGAGACGTCTTTTGCATACGTTTGTATTTTCTTTGACTTTCTCCTACTTTCTGTTCTTCACGTTCGGCTTCGGCCTTAGCTTTATTGAATAAAGCTAAGGCCTTACGGTCATCCTGTTTAGCCAAGACCTGTCCAGTCTTAACTCTATCACCTTTTTGAACAGAGATAAGCTGAATTTGTCCATCAACTAGTGCGGTGAGGGTTACAGTCTGGTCATTAATTACTTTACCGGTAACCCGAATAACAGATTCAATAGCTCCATGAGCAGGTAAAACAACCCTGACTGGCAAGCTATTTTCCGATTTAAAACTCCAGGTAAGAACCGCCAGAATGATGCATGATAGAATAATGTATCCGGTTTTTTTTGCCATTTGTTGTCTTAGTCAGTATTTCATCTATAAAAGTCTGGAAGGCTCAAATATATGTTAAAAAGACCTGAGAATAAAAGGTTAGTACCTTGTTATTTCTTGAATAATGCAAACTACAGCAATCACTATTTTTTTCGTCGGCTTAGATATTTATCTTTATATACAAGGAAGGAATTTCGAATAAATTAACAAAAAAAAGAATACACTACCCTTTTATTCTTCATTTTCTAATGGTTAGAAGCTCTTCGTGATAAGAAGGTTCAATATTGTTAAAAATACTTTAATGATAAGAAATCGCTTCATCTCAGTTTTATGTCGTCGGTTCAGCTGATGCGAAATACGGCAAGTTTATGCATGACTCTAAGCAAAATAACGCTAGAAAAATTAATATTGCCACTATTAGTTGCAATGACTGAAACAGAAGTTGGTAAACGAATAAGGCCTAATCAGCCTAGAGTTATTAAGGAGCCTCTGATTAAGTTGATTAGAGGCTCCTTAAGTGAAGAACCAAGGCTTATTCAATGATAACAAAACCTAGAGATAAACACATAACATAATGATATATTAGGAATTATATGGCATGTAGCGATATTAGAAACTAACCCCATTGATTTTGATTCACAAAGTGTACCGTTGGTTTTTCTAAATTATTTTTGTAAATAGCCCTCATAATTCAAAAAATGTTCTATGATTTTTATAATCATTGAGTAAACTTGTTTCTATAGAAGTTATTGTTTCTAAAAAGATATTGAGCAAGTCCTTACAATGAAATATAAACCATAGAGGAAATAGGATATGAGCAATCCAAATCAGAATATACCTAAAACAGGCGTTCTTGGGTTAAAACAAAACTGGCGTAAGGATTTGCAGTCTGGCTTTCTTGTTTTTCTACTTGCCTTACCTTTATGTTTAGGTGTTGCCTTGGCCTCTGGCTTTCCCACTGCGGCAGGCATTATCCCCGCAGTTATTGGAGGCTTGCTGGTTTCTCGAATTAATGGCTCTTATGTCACTATCACAGGTCCTTCAGCAGGGCTGATCGTTGTCCTTTTGGCAGCAGTCGAGTCTTTGGGACAAGGCGATATGATGGCGGGTTACCAATTAACTTTAGCAGCCATTGTCATTTCTGGTTTTTTGCAAATTATTGCTGGCTATTTTAAAGTTGGCAAGTTAGGTTCATTATTTCCAGCGACTGTCGTACATGGAATGTTAGCTGCAATAGGTATTATTATTATAGCTAAACAGATTCATATTATGCTAGGTATTACGACGATTTATGACAGTATTTTTTTAACCATTAGTCAAATTCCGAACAGTATTTTACATCCAACACCTGGCATTGCTACGATAGGTATTATTGGCTTAGCTATTTTGATTTTTTGGCCATATGTAAAACATCCCGTCATAAAAAAAATCCCTTCTCCTTTAGTTGTACTCATCGTGGGCATGGGGTTAGGACAGATATATGGTATTCAACATGATCACTTCCACTTATTTTTTCTGGATCAAGTTTATCTTGAAGAACATAATCATTTAGTAGCCCCAGAATATCTAGTCGACATCCCCGACGAATTATCTTCCTTCTTTTATGCTCCCGATTTTTCCAAAGTGATGAGTTTCGAATTTTTAGCTGCAGTTACCAGTCTTTTTCTAATTGGTAGCCTTGAGTCTTTGGTTGGTGCAGTTGCCATAGATAAGTTAGACCCACATAAACGCGAATCAGACCTGGATAAAGACTTAACTGCAATTGGAGTGGGCAATATAGTCTGTGGTTTTTTAGGCGGCTTGCCTTTAATGACTGAAATTGTCAGAAGCTCTGCCAATATTGAAAATGGGGCAAAAACTGGCTGGGCAAATTTCTTTCATGGACTCATTTTTTTAGTCTTTGTTATATTGTTCCCACATCTTATTCACAACATTCCCCTAGCAACTTTGGCGGCTTTATTAGTTTATACCGGCTACCGCTTGGCGGAACCCAAAAAATTTAGAGAAGTTCTAGATATTGGTATAGATCAATTAGCTCTGTTTATTATTACCATTATTGGTGTATTAGCAACCGATATATTAATAGGTATCATCTTAGGTGTCATCGCTAAATTGGTTATAGAGTTAATACGAGGAGTATGGCTGGAGAATATTTTCAAAATCCACTTTGAGGTTAGACGCCCTGATGATAAAACTATTAGAATCGTTTTAACAGGTTCCGCACTATTTTCTAATTTTCTACCACTTAAAAATGCATTATCAAAACTTGAATCGGGTAAATTGATTATTTTTGATTTTTCGGATGGCTATTTGATTGACCATTCAGTGATGAAATATATTGGTGATTTTAGCCGAGAATACATCGAACAGGGTGGAAAGTGCGAAACAATAGGTCAAGTTGTGAAAAAATTCTCTAACCATGCATTAGCCGCACAATTAATGACTGCTGACGATAGAAAAAAATAATACCGTTGTAAGTAGAGGTTTACTTTAAGGAGCCTCTGATCAAGTTAATTCATGAAAACTAATTATCAATTAATTCAATAAGTTAACCTCCTATTAAATCATTATTTTAAGACTTAATCAGAGGCTCCTTAAGTTAATATTTTCAATATCACTCCAGTGTTTCTACTTCAACCCATTTTAAATTTATCTCACCTGATGAGCCTTTAGTATCCTTTCTATATGTTTTAATAAAAAATGTATCATTGGGAAATTGAGCTGATTTTATTTTTTGTAAAACCACCCAGTTTGACGGTGGATTGTTGTCATTATTTGATTGCTCAAGCCTAGCAGATATGACAAACTCATTTCCTACTTTTTCAAGCTTTACAGTGATTGACTGAATGTGTTTTTTTAAAAAATCCAGCTGCCCCTTAATCGTTTTAGATTGATAACTTATTAGTTTTTTCTGAAAATGAGAGGTCGATTTTTTAGTGTTTTTAATTCCTTTTAAAACAAGATTGCCATTAATATTCATATTAAGCTGGGCTAACACTTTTTGTGCCTGATTTTTATCGGATATGCCCAGTTCAAACACTTCCTGCATTGACTGTGATATTACATTAATGTTTGCGGTAAAAATCCAATCATCTTTTGCTTCTGGTACATCAAGATGTAAAATGTTTTTGGGTTTTTTTGCCGAGGTAATTGTTGTAGTCCCTTTATCCACTTTCAAAAGGTTTGTATCAGGATTAATAACCGTCCATTGGCTAGATAATGATTTTTCAATAAAATCATCTCTAAAAACAACTTTACCTTTATGTGCTTTTTCTTCAATTTTTTCTTTGATGCTTTCTAAGCTTTTTTCCAGCTCTTCAATACTGCTGGTAAAATAATATTCTCCCCCACTACCTTCAGCAATACTGGAAAGCTCTATAGCTTCATCTTCATTAACATCAATACCTAGAACATTCACTATAATCCCCTGCTCTTTAAGTAGACTAACCACTTCATTAACATCACCACCACAAGTATCTTGAGCATTTGAGAAGAGAATAATAGTTTTATTACCTTTAACTCTGTTTAATGCTTCACCGCCTTGTTCCAGTGCTTTAGCAATTGGTGTAGCCCCTTGGTCTGGTTCCAGCATTTGTAATTTTTCCACAATAGCTTCAATATTTAATGGTGCTAGTGGGTGTATTATTTCAATAGCAGAACAGTCTCTATCTCCCTGATGACCATATATCTCTATTCCTGTATTTATATCCTTTGGTAATGTTTCTACCATAGACTCAAATGTTTCCATTGTACTTTCTATTTTGCTTAAATCGTTAAGCTTTGTATGTTTAGAAAATTTTCCAGACATTCGTTCTGAAACGTCAAAAATAAACAGTACATTAGATGATGCCCACACTTGATTGCTACAAATAGTTCCTACAAGTAACATAGCTGAAATTATTACGTTGATTTGAAGTCTTTTTTTCATATTATTCTCATTAATTCAGGCTCTAACTTCCTACAATTATACTGTTCATTAATATTTTTTGAAAAATTTAAAGCTTATTTATTATGAATATGTTTTAAAAATAAATTTTAATCGTCAGAGTCCTAATGTATTTGTTAAGGAATCTCTGAACAAGTTGATTCATTAAAGCTCATATTCAGCTAATTCAATAAGTTATATTCTATTAAATCGTCACTTTAAGACTTAATCAGAGATTCCTTAAAATATCCAGTTTCTCTTGAAAGTAGGCATCGATAATTTCAAGCATGTAAAGAAAACCCCATTAGATCAACTTCTTATAATGTCAGATTACACGAGCGAGGATTATTCTCTTCATAACCCGTTGAATCTATTTGATTTTTAACCGGACAGTAGTGAGACTAATTATATATTGGACAAGACTAGTCGTTGACGAATGATCGATTATTGTAGTAATGTTAATAGAACCAATCTCTTAAGGAACCTCTGATCAAGTCAAATCATTTTTAGCTTGCTAAAACTGCCGATATTTTCCACTAAGATCGGTGCAATAGAATGGCTATTTCGTCTCACTTCGTAAAAAATAGCGACAGTTTTTTCTGTGCTAAATTCTAATTAACTTAATCAGAGGTTCCTTAAATATAAAAGGGTGTTCAGGAAGACAAAATGGCTGAATATTATTGTGCAAACAAATAAGTTAGGACTATCTTCTTTTAATGCGCATAGAGCATTGATTTTCTGCCTATTCATAGGCTGCTCTACACTGGTTCTTTTTTTTATCTTAAGCAAAAACGATTCTGATAACTTTGATGCTCACATTGCAGTATTTATTCCTGGGTCAGTGCCTTTTTTTGATATCCAAACCAAAGCCATTGAATCCACAGCAGCAAAGTTCAATATAAAAACCACCTTTTTCAATGCGGGTTGGGATCCACTTATCCAAATTCAACAGCTACAAAATGCATTATCTTTCGGAGTCGATGCTATTGCACTTGCGTCGGTTGATAATCAGTCGTTGAAAGCTGCTCCTGAAATAGTGGCTAAATATAATATCCCTTTACTCACTTTTACCAATGCTATCGGTACAGACCGTTATGGGAAGTATCCGAAAGTTTTAGCTCATGTGGGCCGTGATGAAATAGAAGCCGGCCAACTGATTGCTAAACAAATTGAATTGCTTAGGCAGCAGCAACCCACCACTATCATGTTAGTTCAGGGTGCTGCTGGTACGCCTCCGCAAAGGCATAGAGAACTAGGGTTTTTTCAGATAATATCGCAACATTCAAATTGGAAGGTCGTAAAAAATATCAATATTAATGAATGGGATAGTGAAATTGTTGAACATGAGGTACAAAAGCTATATCAATCTGGTCAAGTCGTTGATGTCATTGCAACTCAATGGGCACAAGCCTCTCTGGCAGCGGCTCATGTCGTTAAAAAACATGCAACTAAAATTAATATTGTCGGATTGGAGTTTAATAAAGCGATTAAAAAGGGAATGTTAGCAGGTAACATTAGTTATTCTACAAATTTTTCAATCGAAGATGAAGGGCGGATAGCAATAATGACCCTTATTAATCTAATGAAAGAAAAAAAACCTAAAGGTTTTTTGCCAATTAAACAAGTCATTATTGATGCTTCGGCTGCTGCCAGTATCATTCCTGAATATTAGTTATGACTCATTCACTCGAAAGCAATTCACTAGTAAGGTTGACAACGCTCTCGCTAATGGTCTCTTTTCTGTTAGTGATTGCCAACTTAAGCCCCGCTCCTTTCAACCTCGTTAATCTATTCTTTAACAATCACCAAATAATCATATTAAGTTTTCTATCGTTCGGTTTTATGGTTGTTTTTTATGCGGGAGAATATGATTTATCTACCGGCTCTACCTTTGCTCTCTGTTTGGCCGTTATTGGAGTAGCAAGCAATAATCAGCTTTCCTTACCTCTATTTATAATATTAATGATTACCTTGGTTGTATTAATAGGAGGGATAAATAGATATCTGTCAAAAAACGTAACTTCATTGTTAACCACTTTCATCATCATGTATATCATAAGAGGTGTCGTGTTTATTATCACGGGTGGACGTCCTCTTTATCAAGATCATGAAACAGATATACTAACAATGTTAGATTGGGGGGTAAAATTGGTTCCAGATCCACTTGTTGTATTAATCCTAGTGACCCTGATTTTAAGTGTTTTCTTTAAGAAAAGTGCGACAGCACAAAAACTCATTGCTGTCGGTATTAACCAGAAAAAAGCTTATTTATTGGATATTCATCTCGGTACCTACAAACTAGCTGCGTTTATTTTTTCAGCGAGTATGGCGTTGTTTGCCAGTATTTTCTATTACACGCATATTTATACCGTTTCACCTAATGCAGGTATAGTTTATGGCTTTGAAGCCTTAGCCGTCGTTATTATAAGTAATGGTGGTTTAAAACCTGTTTCGCCCTCCCCTGTGCTCGTTGTTTTTACAGCGACTTTAATCACTTTAATTATTCAGTATTCTTCGGCTCTGGACTTTTCTACAGAAATTATCAGCCTGATAGTTGGCATTTTTGTTCTAATATCTTTAAGGCTCAGTTTGATTGTTAATCCTGTTGGAGATCAATGAATATGCCAGATTCTATTGCCATTGAAGCAAAAAACATTTCATTCGGATACAAAAAAAATGCTCAAGCCATACTTAATGATATTAGTTTCTCTGTTAAAAAAGGGCAAATTATTGCAGTCACAAGTGCTAATATTCTGGAAATTAATACACTGCTGTTAATCCTAACAAAAAAGATTGTGCCAGATTCAGGTGAAGTCATTTTAAATAACGTTGTTGAAAAACATCTCATCGAAACAGAACAAAGTCTCTGCGCCGTATTTTCCAGCAAAGGATTCTTTCCCGAACTCAGCTTATTGAATAATCTTTTTGTTGGTACAACAAAAGCACAAAAACATTATTTTTTTAACAAAGGTGAACTTACTCGACAAGTGCAAATGTTATATGCTGAATTTGGGTTTAATCTAACTTGGTTCACTCACTGTCAAGGGATGACGATACAACAAAAAAATGAAGCGTCTTTAATTCGTGGTTTTCTAATCAATGCCCCCCTTTATGTTTTTGATCAACTCATAGATGAACTAAACCCACAGGCACGTTATGTTTTTTTTTAAAATGCCATGAACTGGCTAAACAGGGCCGAACAATCATATTTTCAACAACAGTAGCCGAAATGGCACTGAGTATTTGTACCGATATGCTTATTATGCGGCAAGGTAATATTGCCTATTTTAGTGACTC
>JAGLDH010000107.1 GCA_023145835.1 Methylococcales bacterium | reverse complement strand
GCTAACTATTCTTCTTAGGTAAATCATCCCTAATAAGTCGATATTACCGATCTTTCAGGACAACTTTCCTTTGTATTTTGTTATCAAGTATTTTTTCTTTGATAACTTGATATTTACCTGAAATTCAGGAAATTTTAGCTACACTCTATAATATATCCATTTTAATTACTAGGTATTAATGTGTTAGTTAAAAAAGAGGGAAAACTACTCGATGATGTACGTCGTATTATGCGCCTGAAACATTATTCTATTCATACAGAAAGAGTTTATTGTGATTGGATTAAACAGTTTATTAAGTTCCACCAAATGACTGATCGTCAGTCTTTATTGATTGATCCAGAAGTGAAGGTCGAAAATTTTCTTAGTTATTTAGCAGTCCATAAAAAAGTTGCTGTTTCTACCCAGAACCAAGCGATGAATGCATTAGTCTATTTATTTAAGCATATTCTTAACCAACCATTAGAGAAGACAGTTGATGCAGTTCGTTCTACAAAAAACAGAAGAATTCCTGTTGTCTTAACTCAGCCTGAGGTAAAAGAAATTATTACGTTGATGACCGGTGTTCCACAATTAGTCGTAAAAATAATTTATGGTAGTGGATTAAGAATTACAGAGGCTGTTAGGTTAAGAGTTCAAGATATAGATTTTGATTATAAGCAGGTGACTGTTCGTTCTGGTAAGGGTAATAAAGATCGTGTGACACCCTTTTCTAATCGTTTGATGCCAGAAGTTACAACGCATTTACAACGGGTAAAATTAATTCATGAGAAAGATTTATTAGCAGGGCACGGAGCCGTTTATCTTCCTTTCGCTTTAAACAAAAAATATCCTAATGCTGAGACAGAATGGGGTTGGCAGTATATTTTTCCTGCTAGAGGTATAACCCTAGACCCTCGATCTGATGTTGTTCGAAGACATCATGTTGATCAATCCAGCATCAACAAAGCGATTAAAGTTGCTGTTAAATCACTCGGTATCAATAAAAGGGTGAGTGCACATACTTTTCGCCATAGTTTTGCCACGCATTTATTACAGCGGGGTACAGATATTCGAACGATTCAATCACTGTTAGGCCATAATGATTTGGAGACAACAATGATTTATACCCATGTTTTAAATCTAGGTGGGCAAGGTGTCACAAGCCCTTTAGATGATTTATAGTTATATATCTTTTTTTATATCTATGGCAAAAATAGCTCGGCGGTCACTTTTATATTAGATGGGAAGTAAAAATGTAGGTATGAGGCAGTTACATTGTGTACTCGATAAACGGCCTCTCCTTGTCGCCCATCAGCATACTCTGCTTGAGATAAAGCAGGAATGGATGTTTCTATGCTCGAATAGTGAAAGGTGTGTCCCCTAATTTCTTGCTGTCCAATTTTTACTTGTTGCGAACCAATGCCTGATAGCTTAGTTTGCATGGTGACTTTTCCAGGTAAGAGTCCTAGCATAGTGTACTGATTATTTTTATCATCAATCAACTTTTCAGATAAATAGAGCATACCTCCACATTCTGCTAACAAGGGTTTTGCCTTTATGGCATGTTCAACTATCTCTTTTTTTAATGATATATTTTCAGCTAACTGTTTCGCGTAAAGTTCTGGATAACCGCCGGGCAAATAAATCGCATCTGCAGTGGGTAAATGAGCATCGTTTAAAGGTGAAAAGAAAACCAGATGAGCCCCTAATTCACGAAGACAATTTAAGTTTTGTTCGTATAAAAAACAAAAGGCTCGGTCACGTGCGACTGCGATAGTTTTATTTGTTAATAAAGCATTGGATTGAACAGGCTTATCACTAGGTCTAGAAAAAGTGATAATGTCAGGTAATTGTGCAAGCCACGTTGTTCCGATTGCATCCGCTAAAAGATCGAGCTGTTGATCAATAGTAGAAATTTCTGCTGCTAATTGTAACCCTAAGTGACGGCTGGGCAAGCTTACTTCGGGGTTCCGCTTTAATAAGGCCACAGAAACTTCTTTTGGAACTGCCTTATTTAATAGTTCACCATGCCGAGGTGAGGCAACTCGATTAGCGACTGCCCCAATAACCGTTAATGATGGACGAAATGTTGTTAGTCCATGGAGTATAGCTGCAAACGTTTGAGCCATGGCTGACGAATCAATAACGGGTAAAATAGGCAAACCAAATTGTTCGGCTAAATCTGCACTGCTAGGATCTCCATCAAAAAGTCCCATGACACCTTCTACCAAAATCAAGTCTGATTGGCTGGCCGCTTCGTATAATAATTGCTGGCAATGTTCCGTTCCCATAATCCAGCTATCTAAATTATAAACAGCTTGTCCAGATGCTTTTGCCAAGATGGTTGGGTCTATAAAATCAGGGCCTGTTTTAAAACAACGTACTCGTAACCCTTGTCGACTGTAGAAACGAGCGATTGCAGCCGTAACCGATGTTTTACCATGTCCTGATGCAGGCGCTGTCACTAGCATTGCAGGACAAGATGTATTTTCTTTATTCAACGCAATCGGGCCCTTGATGAAAAACAAGATCAGCAACAGGCTCTCCGCCCACTAAATGCTGTTGAATAATACGGTCAAGATTGTCTTCTGTCACATTGTAATACCAGATTCCATCAGGTTGCACACATAAAATAGGGCCTGATTTACATGTTGCAAAACAACCTGTACGCGTACGTTTAACTCGTAAATCACCTTTTGCTAACCCTGCTTGTTTAAATTTTTCACCTAAACTATCAAACAAATTTTGTGACTCACCCTCTTGGGTACAACGTGGTCCAGTGCAGACTAATAGATGGCGTTTATAGGCACCTATTTTGGGTTTTTCTATTGTCGTATTATTCATCGTTAATTTTGTTTTTATCTTCAGTTTTTGGATCCATTCTTTTACGGTACAGCTCTGTTGCTTGTTTAAATTGTTCTAATTCAGTTTCTTGATATTGACCGTCTGTTTTAATTAATAACAATGACAATAATAATTTTCCGAGTGCATCCGTAAAATAGACCCCCTGCTGTTTATCACCATGACTATAAAACCAAGCATTAACAATTTTATTTCTATTAAGATGTAAGTGAAAATGTTCGTTGGTTATATTTAACCAATCTCCTTTTGAACTAAAATTCTTAGCATCCATTAATAGCTCTGCAATAGTCCCTTCATTTCGCACGACTGCACGTAATGTTCCCCAATCAGCAGACGTTTCCAACACAGCATCAATTTGATCCGTTTCTATTGGCCATGATTGTTTTTCACCAGCATCATCACTCGGTTCTGTGGAAGACACAGCTTCTAGAATTTCACTTAATGGTGCATCAAAATAAGCAGCAATTTTATGTAAGTTGAGTGTGGGATTTTCTCGTATATAGGCTCGTACACAAGCATGCCAGCTGATGAGCCCCATCGTTAAAGATCGTCCAGCTTGTTCTCCGCTTTTAGTTTCCCCCGTCAAATCAGCATATTTATTAGCATAGCCTCGCGGGGTAATCATTAGCCCTTCTTTGATAAACGTACTGCTATTACCAATTAAAACAGTACATAGCATACCAATGTCACAATCTGCCATGTGTGCAAGCGTGGTCATTTGTATATCTTGACGGCGGCGATAACCTGATTTAACAATAGCAACCGGCGTATTTTCTTCTCTATGCAATAGCATAATTCGCTGAGCTTCAACAATTTGCTGAGTGCGTCGTCCACTTTTAGGGTTGTATAAGGCAACAACAAAATCACCCTGGGCGGCAGCATCAAGTCGACGAGCAATCGTGGTCCATGGTGTCAATAAATCAGATAAAGAAATAGAGCAAAAATCATGTGTTAACGGTGCGCCCACCAATGCGGCACAGGCATTTAAAGCCGTTGCCCCTGGAATAACTTCTACTTCAATCCCTTGGTCGGGTGTCCAGCCAGATTGGAGTAAAACTTCATAGGTTGGCCCTGCCATCCCGTAAATACCAATATCCCCTGATGAAATCAGTGCAACCACTTTACCTTTAAGTGCATGCTCATAGGCTTCGACACATCGGTCAATTTCCTCTGTCATCCCTTTACGAACGACTTCTTTTCCATCAAGAAGTTCTTTAACCAGTTTAATATAGGTAGAATAGCCAATAACAACATCTGCTTCGGCAATTGCAGCCCGTGCACGATAAGTCATATGTTCAGCTGCTCCGGGGCCAAAACCGACCAATAAAATTTTACCTTGTTTCATTTATTCTCTCTCATTTTTACAATAGACACCGTCGCATTTTTTCCATCTTTACCTAAGTATTTATATTTTTCCAATAGTAAATCCTGCATTGTCACATCGGCGGCTAAAATAGCAGCAGCCTCTGATACAGCAGGTGTCCCCATATATTTAAGTACCACATCGGAGGGATTAGGCACGGGGACTTTAGCCAATTGTTCAGCCGTAAAAAAATGCAGCGGCCATTTGTGCTTCTTAGCTAATTGTAATAGGGCTTGCTCATCATTTTTTTTATCGATTGTTGCAGCACTAACCACATTTTCTTTATTAAGCTGAGTCGCGACGAGTGCTTGATTAACAGCCGTTTCCAGTGTAGTTAATGATGTATTTCGGTCGCATCCTAATCCTAAAATAACCTGCATTAATGTTGTCCTGCGGGTGGGCGATAAACGACTAATCGCTCATCCAAATCACGCCATTGTTCTGCTGAAATTTCTTGCTCTGTCACCCATAGCACGGCTTTAAAATGGGACAAATCCACATCATCAAAATGATTAAATAAATGGATGTTCTTAGGGAGTGGTGTTGGTCGAGTCCACCAGTCTCGACTCCCCGTTTCTTGTACAAAAGCAACGGGTTCTTCATTTACCACGTGAGCGGACACTCGGGTAATATTGATTTTAGGGGCTTCCACTTTCCACCCTAATTCTCTTCCAAGAATATCAACAGGAATCGTTTTCCCCACATCTGATGCGGTCGTTAACACCGCCTCTCCCCCCGTCAAAACAGCTAGTTTTTCTGCAAAGGCATTAGCGCCACCCACGTGCCCCGATAAGACAGGAATAATAAATCGCCCAGCATCATCAATGACGATGACGCCAGGATCTTCATCTTTTGATTTAAGGTGTGGCGCAATAAGTCGCACCACAGCGCCTAAGGAAATAAACATCACAACTTGGTCATACCGGTCAAATAGCGGCCCGATATTAGCACTTAATTTACCGGGTAATACATCCAGTTGATTGCTAATCGCTGGAATTTTATCTGCAAACTTTTCTGTTATGGCTAACGTTGCCTCAGGTAGTTGCTCGGCAACACTCACTGCCTTAGCTACGCCATGTTTAGTAATCGCAACTAATACGATACGGGGTTCTTCGGTGGTATTCATAGTTTTATTTTATTTGACGACAACCACGGATGATCTCACCACGTTGCCGGTGTGGATTGCGTACTAGTAATAATGAAAGATAATTGACCTTTGTATCCTTTAAGCTAAGTACATCTTTGATAATGCGTTCTTCAGGCGCCCCTATTTTTTCAACAAAAGCAGCGTGTTCGATTAACTCCCGCCGCTGTAATAAATCAATAATGTCATCTAGCAAAGGTTTTACTTTTAGTAGTACTAGCGTATCAAAATCTTCAAGCATCCTCTCTATCATCTCTATCCCATATCCTGCGGGTACAATAGCGACAGTTTCATCGGTATCTGCCAAGGGCATAGATACTTTTGCAGCGGCAGCATTATAGGATGGGACACCAGGAAGGGTTTCTATATTAATAGACTTATCCAGTCCTTTTACAGCACGAGCTAAATGATTAAAAGTAGAATAAGTTGACGCATCCCCTTCAACAAGAAAGATCACATCCTGCCCTGCTTGTAATTTTGTCAGCACTGTTTCAGCTGCACGTAACCAATAACTCGCCAAAATTTTCACATCATGTGTCATCGGAAAAATCAGTGCGGTTTGCTCTGCTGGCAAATTGAGCCCAGCTCTTGTAACAATACCTAAAGCATGACTTTTTGCCCCTTTCCGCCGTATTGGATAAGTCCAATGAATATCGTTATTTTGTAGTAACTCCCAGACACGTCGAGTAATCAGACCTGGATCACCGGGCCCCAGTGAAGCACCCCATAATTGTCCTGTTTTAGCTTTATTCATTCACTTCTTCAATAGAGTTTCCATTCGCTGTCGCACAGACAACCCAAACTGGATTCTCAGCTTGCATCCGATTCATAGATAAAATAGGTTTACTACGAGACGCTTGTAGTTGTACAACATCCCATTGAACAGCCAACTCTTTTAATGTTGTCATTGCTGTATTTAGATTTTCTAACGTGACAAAATTCATCACTAATTGTCCATTATTTTTAAGTCGTTTTAAGCTCAATATAATTAACTTTTGCAACTCGCCACCAGAACCACCGATAAAGACAGCATCCGGATCTATCCATGGTTCCATTCCAGCGGGAGCACGACCTTGTATCAAACTATAATTACTCACTTTCAAACTTTTCTTATTTTCTAATGCAATGGCCACATCATCGGTGTTTTTTTCAATCGCATAAACATGCCCTATTGGACACAAACGTGCTGCTTCCAGACCCACTGACCCAGAGCCTGCACCTATATCCCACACAATACTGTTTGGTTGCAAAGAAAGCCTAGCTAAGGAAACTGCTCGTACCTCACGTTTAGTAATCAGCCCTTTATCGGGTTTACGTTGTTTGAATCGTTCGTCAGGTAAACCAAAGATGGCTTCGGGGGGGAATGAATATTTTCTGATTAACACGACATTCAAATCTTCAAAAGACTGTAAAGCCACTTCATCAACTGTCATCCAATCAGTTACCTGCTCATTCTCTTGTAATAAACAAGCGGCTATTGCAAGTTCATAGTGTTCATTGAGTCCTTCCATCTGTAACATCCGAGCAATTCGATTAGGACTATTTTCTGGACTGGTATAAATTGCAGTTAATTCAGATTGCCTTATTAGTTGCAGTGCTTTGTACAAGGAATGTCGCGAGTCGGCTCCCAGTATCCATTCGCCTCTATCCTGATTGTGTACAGATCCAACACGACATATCTGCCAAGCTAACCCTAATTTGGCGCAAGCAAGTTGGTGGGCTGATAAATTCGGTAGAACTTCTATTTTTTCATGACCCAGTTTATTAATCAGATAACTTGCAATACCGTGACATAGAGGATCTCCTGTTGCTAAAACAACGACTTTTTTTTCATTGGTGTTAGCATCAATAATCCATTCTGAAATTTGCGTTAATTGACTTGTTAAATCACGGCTTTCTGCATCTGGGTTAATATCACCAGCCATCACCTCTAATAATCGTTTCCCTGCGATAACAACATCAGCATGTCGAATATAATCCAATGATTGACTGTTTAAACTACTCTTTCCATCGTCTAAAACACCAATAATTCGGCAGATTTCTGTCATTTCAAACCTCTCCCTCTACTTCTGCCAATTTATTTCCATCAAAATCACACATTAATACTCTTAAATGAAACTTACCTTCGTATCGTGTCTGTAAAGTCTCTATTACCCGTTGCCCCAAAGCCTGATAAAAAGGATTTATTAACCCTAATTCTTCCATACGTTCACTCGCATAACGCGCCATAGTTGACTGTCGGATTTCAGCACATATTTCATCTGACACACCAATATCAGTAGCAATCTCTGCTAACAGCCCAGTATTAACCGCATTTCTATTGGCATGAGTAATGGTTTCACCTTGCGCTATTTTGGTTAATTTTCCAACCATGCCCCCAATCACAACTTGAGGAATTTCACATTTAACAACAGTATCCAGTGCGTATTTTAGAAAGTCACCCATTTGCACAAAACTAGCCTGAGCCAATTGAGGAAGCTCTTTCATGGTAAATTTCTCAGTCCTACCACCTGTTGTTAAGACCACAACGCTCTGCCCTTGATTAGCAGCCACCTCAATACCCTGGATAACACTCGCTCGAAAAGCTGCAGTTGAATAAGGATGAACGATACCTGTCGTACCCAAAATGGAAACGCCCCCCATAATACCCAAACGATGGTTGAGTGTTTTCTTGGCTATTTGTTCTCCACCCGGGACTGAAATTGTCACTTCTATTCCCGCGCTTTTAAGCACTTCACTCGCAACACTTTCTACATTCGCTTTTATATTCCGTCGTGGCACCGGATTAATCGCGGGGCCGTTAACTTCTAAACCCAATCCTTGCATTGTAATTGTACCGACACCTTCACCACCACATAGCATGATTTGACCTAAATCATTGGGCAACAATCGAACATGAGCGGTTAATGCGGCTTTATCCGTCACATCAGGATCGTCCCCTGCATCTTTAATAACCACAGCATAAGCAGTAACCCCATCAAAACCAGACTCAGTAATTGCAAAAGTAACCTTTTGCCCATTAGGCAAATCACACTCAATTGAATCAGGCACGGAGCCATTAATTAAACCTAACACAGCCGCTCGTGTAGCCGCTGCAGAACAAGCGCCAGTGGTATAACCTTTACGAGTACCTTTGACTTTTTTTTCCACTATTTCAATTATTGAGCTTGCTCTGCCACGGCTAACAAAGCATGTATTGCTGCTACCACTAGGGTAGACCCACCTTTACGCCCTTCAATCACAATCCAGGGAATATCTTTTATTTCGCTTAATATTTCTTTAGATTCAGCAGCAGAAACAAAACCAACAGGCATACCGACAACAAGTGATGGTTTTAGCCCTTCTTCTTTTATCATTCGCACAACTTCTAGCAATGCTGTCGGTGCATTACCTATCGCAACAATCGCCCCATTTAACAAAGATTTCCGCTGAGCTTTACGCATGGCTTGTACTGCTCGGGTTGTATTTTCTGCTTTTGCTTGAGTAATAACATCGTCATCCGCTATAAAATGATGAGTGTTGACACCAAAATGATTTAATCTTGGTTTTGATAGACCGACACAAATCATTTCTACATCTGCAACTATCGGTGCACCATTTAATATGGCCTGTATTCCATCCTTAACAGCATTGGAATGAAACTGTGTTAACCCATTAAATTCAAAATCTGCTGTAGCATGAATCATTCGTCTGACGACTTGCCACTCCTCATCACCATAATCATGAGTCCCCACTTCATTATCGACAATCGCAAATGAGTCGTGTTCAATACGACGACCGGCTTCAGTTAATTGCTCTGTAATGGTATTTTGGTTCATGTGCATTTCCCCTCTGAATGATCGTGATTACGGTCATGATCATGATTGTGTCCATGGCCATGTTCGGCAGCAATTTCACGGTATTTACAACCATCACATTCCATCATTTGTGCATCGTGAATATCAGTTGCCTCATTAATTCGTTTTTCTAGCAACTCATAAACTTCATCCTCAAACCCCATATAATCTCCTAATGCAAAATGAATTTGCGGATATTGCGTTTGAAGCCTCTCTACCTGTCGATAAATTCTTTCCATTAATGTCCCCGTAAACAAATAGTACGGCAGAATGATAATTTGTTTCATCTCAAGCTTAACCTGCCGTTGTACTGATGATTCCAGTCGAGGATGAGTAATGCCAGTGAATGCAATATCAACCAGATCATGATCACCTTCTTCAAACAACCAACGTGCCATTTTGGCTATTTCACCATTTGCAACTCGATCAGAAGAACCACGCCCTAAAATGACAATACCCGTCGTCCTAGGGTCTGGGACATCCAGTTTGGCCATCGCTTTTTTAAGGGTGCGTTTTAAAATAGTAAGAATCTCTTCACTGGCGCCTAAGTGGCGACAGAAAATAAATTCAATCAATGGATAGCGCAGGCGAGCTTGTTCAATATGCTCAGGCAATTCCATTTTGACATGACCTGCCGCATTTAAAATCAAGGGAATGACGATAACTGAATGCCCAAGCTTAGCGGCATTATCCAGTCCTTGATCTAATAAAACATCGGCAAATTCAATAAAGCAAACTTCAATATGTTGTTGGGGAAAACGGTTTCTCCAATGCTTTACAAAACGCTCTATTTCCAAGTTACCAGAAGCTTCACGAGAGCCATGCCCAACCAATAAAATAGTTTGTTGCGTATTCATTATTTATTTGCCTTACGAAAGCGATGCGTAAAACTAGCATCATAGAGTTTTGAGTGCCTAATTTCTGGCCAGTATCGTGCCCCTAATGCTGGGCTAGCAATAATCATGGCCTGACTGTTTATTTTTTCAGCACGACATTGATCATGTATCGTTTTAATGGTGCCACGGACAATTTTTTCTTCATCCGGCCAACTGGCTTTTTGTACGACTAAAATAGGGGCATCTCCATCCCAACCCGCATTTACCAATGCCTTTTGTACATCCGCTAATAAAGTGATGGATAAAAATAGACAGATTGTTGTTTTGTGTGCAGCTAATGACTCTAAATCTTCACCCTCTGGCATAGGGGTTCGACCTGCCATGCGAGTAAAAATAACGGTTTGAGTCAGTTCGGGTAATGTGAATGTTTCACCTGCCGCTGCTGCAGAAGCCATTGCCGAAGACACACCCGGTACAACAGCCCAGTCAATCTTAGCTTGATCCAATGGTTGCACCATTTCAACTAAAGCGCCGTAAAGTCCCGGATCTCCAGTTTGTAAACGTACAACTGTTTTATGTTGTTGTGCTTGTGTGATTAACCAGTCCGTAATTTCTTCTAAAGTCATCCCTTTTGAATCACAAACAACCGTACTTTTAGGGGCATATAACGTCGTTGCTTGGCTAACAAGAGATCCTGCATAAAGAACGGCTCCTGCTTGTTCTAATAAACGAAGCCCTTTAACCGTTATTAATTCAGGGTCTCCAGGGCCCGCACCTACAAACCAGACTTTTCCAACACTGTCTTGTTGCTTTAATTCTGTCACTAAGCAACTTCCTTAGTAGGAGAGAAAAATCTAAATAATATGAGAGATAGAGTACCTAGAACTAGCCAGAAAAAAGCATTACTAATCCATGCAGCTCTAATAAAGTCCACTACTAATGCATGTGGAGCAAGTGTTTCATGAACTTCAGGTTGTGGTGCGCCAATAAGATGAGGTGTCAACACCAACAAAATACCGAGTAACCGCCAAAACCATTGATGAGGTAAAAAAATAAGTGCCAACCCCAGTGCTGTACTAAAAACAGTCCCTAAAAACCAATATTGCCGGTCAACTAAATTAGCGGCGACTGTACCGGGTAACTCAGGTGATAAACCCAATGCGGGTGCAGCAAAAAATGCGACATACCCTGCGGCTCCCCACCCCAAACCTTGATAAAGCTTAGAGGTTTTAAATAAACTATAAAACCCCGTCAAAACCAGCGAAAAACCAAAAGCAATAACAATATTACTGCCTGCTGTTGATAAAGTTCTTTCCCAGCCATCTTCTGGCTCCCACGCTTCGTCAACCACCTCACCATGATTTATACTCGATGGAACAGATATTTCATAAGTCTCAGCTTCCAAAATCATGGGAGTGACCCAAAAAACTTGAATGATAGAAAGAAGAATTGCAGCGACAGTGCCCGCTAATAAAGCGGATAAAACGATTCGATTAAACATAACAAATTAGTGGCAAGGAAAGCCAGTTGCGTGACGATTGTCGTGAGTTGCATTATGAACCACATCCATCGGTGAAAACCCAATGGCGAGAATCACAACAAAACCAAAAAAAATAGCGGAGACACCTGCTACATTAGATGTAGAGGCTGTTTTAATATCAGAATGTAAATCAGTTTGAGTTGACATAGAAGTCTATCCTATAGAAAAAAATCAATAAGGAGCGACCTAGAAAGAAGTATACACAGAAAAACAGAACAACTGTTTACTGGTTTATACCTCCCTCCGAGGATAGCACCACAACTAATTAGGCCGGTCTTCTGGTTTACCTTCACTTAAATTAACCCACCTTCCCACACCGAGTGCAGTGGTTTTGAGTAATTCATCAGGATCACAGCAGCGGGGGCTACGTCGGATTTGATCATTTAATCTCACCGAACTTCCCGTTTAACTCATTTAAAATGAGCACCTAATTATATAGAGAACATTATAATCTATATTGAACGACCTTAAAAATAAAAAAGAGCTCTCACTTTTTTAGATCTTTGAATATTCTATTTTACAAAATAACACTCAATTTAAGAAGGGATTATATCAATATACAAAACAGACAGATAGTTAGCCAAATAGCCTGCTTTAACGCATGCCTATCAAGCAATTAAAACTACTGCTCAAATTAAACACCCTCCTCAGCTTTCAGCAACCATAAAATAACATGCAGTGTTCGGTGTCAGAGCTACGCAAGACAATATATTTTTTTCAGCAAGATGAGCTACTCATTAGAAAAATAAAGGCAAGTTGATTGTCAGATTATAAACATCTTGATAGTTATCTAGTTTTAATTTCTCTCTACTATTTCAATCTAGCTCCTTGGTTTTCAGAAAAAGTAAAGACCTCTCCTCTTTACTCTCTTTTTCGAAAACCCATAACCTTTTGTTTTATATGTTTTTATTTTTTGTGATGTGGTTTGTAAAACTCTATTTTTAATATTTGATAGAGGCACTCAATATGTATACTAGCTGCTGGAGATTCTATTTAATATAGTAAATACCTAAACATATGTTTCACTTTGTATATTGATAGATATCAGACACTGAACTTTTGATTTAGGTAGTTATCCGTATCGGGTTATCTTGAAAATATTAAGTGTTATTCATTTTAGAATAATTGGCTTTGTAGGTTATCAAAAATATTTGTTTAAGTTTTTTTGCAATATAACTCGGTCAGGCTAATAACTTGTTATAGCCTTCTGCAAAGGCATGAAGCGGAAAAGAAAACTATTGCGGAAAGAGCAGAAATTGAATGCTGTGAATCGAAGTTTGATGTGAAAAAACTTGCGCGGACGTGGAAAATATAAGTCTGTGAAAAAGAAAAAGCGAGTTTCGATATGTACCAAGTTGAGTTCGGAGAAAATAAGCTCGACAATTTGCCAAGGATTTCGAAAGAGCAACAGCAAAATTCTGATATTTGCTAAACGATGTGTAGAAAAGGAAATACGGACGACTACCACGCAATTGAAAGAGAACAGAAGAAATGGAACTTGCTTAATTTTTATAACGAATAAATCAATTTGCCTTAATTCTTCTCATGCAAAGTTCATCTTGCTGAAAATAAGACATTCTTATTCGTAGTCTTGACGCTGAACTCAGCAAGTTATTTTAATACGACACCACAGTACACAACATTTTCATTTGACCTAAAAACGGACATATAGCAATCAGTGGAAGCTGGCGGTTAAGAAAGAAGATATTGAGTAATGGATCGAAGAATACAAGAAAAGCCACTAACTGTCCTGAAGAACATAGGGGTTCTAGTTGGCGGTAGCAACGTGACAGTTAACTTTAACGTGAAAAATAACGATTGAGGCAAATATGGAATTCTGGCTATTAATAGGAGGCGCAATAATTTTGTACTACGCCATCAAAGCAATGGCAAAACCCTCAAAACAGCAAGCTCATAAAATTGATAGGCAAAGTTCCGAAAATGAAATTCGTATAACCTTGACCACTAGTAATCGGGCAGTAACGAACAGTAATCTTGATGACGACGATTTGGCTGCCTTTAGTATTTCATATGGTTATGATGAGGAAAAAAGCAAAAACAAAACGCAGGGGAAATGGATAAAATCCGGTGAGTCTATCACCATAAAGGGACAAACATTTTCTAGCGGTAACTTTTATTTTGGTGGAAAGCTCAGTTCATTAGACGGATATGGAACTGAAGCATCACTGGTTGACGATTCGCTAAAGGTTGAGAATAAGCCGTCCAGTTTTGAAGATGAAAGTTTAGGCTATTGGCCTAAATTTATCTCACTCACACCTCAAGGACGTGGTGCTTTCCTTAGCTGGCTATCCAGCAACAGAAGTGATCCAGAAACACCTTTGGGTTATGTGTTTATTTATTTCTATGGCCTCGAAAGACGTATTGCCGTTGATTCAATACATCAGGAAGTAGATGACGCAGAATTTAAATCTTTATTTGACGAAATACTACGATTAAAAGGCATTTACGGCAGCAGTCGTTCCTTTTCAAATTATTCCACACGACTACTGGAATTCATGTGCCTACTACGCCCTCACGTAGTATCACATCCGGAGCTGGAAAAATCTCCTCAAAGGGACTCTCTGTTATTTAAACATCGACTTGCCACTACAGTCAGCGAAGAAAAACCAGTTCCGGCTGAACTGGCATTGGCATGGATTCGGTTTTATCCAGATTATAATCTGAAGAAACCTGCTCGACGTTGTAGCTATGAATTCAGCCAGATGTTTACACGCCTCTATAGCAAAAAATATGGGGAAGGTATTGTTGTCAAACCCAATAAAACACGATTAAAGATAGAGTATCATCCCGCCAGTTCTTCTTTGCACGGCATATCTTTTCCCCAACAGGATCTTCCCGACCCTAGTAATTTGAAAGGCCCTACAAATAAATTGATTGCCATCGCAGATGAATGTACGGCTAAATTAGATGCTTATAGCCGGTATCTTGCTAAACCAGATACGTGCCGCACGGATATTGAAGCCGTATTATTACTGCCAGATGAACTCGGTTATATAGGATATACGCTAGGACTAGGGAAATTTAAGAAATGGGCAGATAATGCCATTTCAAGAAAGAATGGTCTAGTTAATGTCGAAGAATTCTGGACATATACCAAATCGCCTTTACCTGCCAAGATCAATAAAAAAGAAGCTGAATTAATTCAGAATCTTGCTCAAAAAGCCGGTTATGGCATAGCACCTGATACACGTTACCATCATGCGAAGACGAGCACAGATGGAAAGCTGATTCTGTTTCCTGAAGGACACGGGAAATATTTCGAACCATCCAAAGAATTTAATGAAATGGGGATGGCATTACGACTAGGTGCAATGGTTGCCACGATTGATTCACACGTTGATCAAACAGAAAAAAACTTATTAATTCAGCTTATTGATCACGATACTAATTTATCACCCACCGAGAAACGGTCACTACACGCCTATTTACTTTGGAGGCTGAATACGCCTTCAAATGTCACAGGCTTAAAAGCAAGAGTGGGAACACTTGGTAAAACTGAAAAAGTAGCCGTTAGTCGTATACTTGTAGGAGTTGCGATGGCAGATGGAAAAATAGATCCGGATGAAATAAAGCAGTTAGAAAAACTCTATACCTTGCTAGGTCTCGATAAAGCACTAGTTACCGGAGACATACACGGGATGTCATCAAGTAAAGCTGGCTTGCGACCTGTCAGCACTCAATCAGAAGATATTTCGCCTGCTTCCACTTCATTCCAGCTCGATGAAAGTATTCTAGCAATACACGAATCGGAAACCAAAGATGTACAAAGCATGTTGGGTGCAATATTCATGGAAAATGAACCTACTGGCGAACCCGATGAAACGATTACGGATAGCACTGCTGTAGAGGAAGAATCCGGAATTGATAAACACCATTATGCTTTGTTTGAAAGCCTGATACGAAAAGATAAATGGACTCGTGAAGAAGTGGAAGCACTGTGCCGTGATTCTGGCCTGATGGTTAGCGGAGCATTGGAAATTATTAATGACTGGTCATTTGACAAGGTGGATACAGCTGTACTTGAAGAAGATGGTGACGCTATTTATGTCGATCAGGAAATCGTAGAAGAGATAGAAGGTTAAACTTATGGGAAAACGTATCCGGTTAAAAGAACGTGACGCAATCATTCAATCACTGAAATCTGGCGTGACTCCCAAAATTGGGATTCAGCACATTCAGGTAGGACGAAGCAATGAAGTCAAAGCCTTGTATAAGGACATTGAAAGAATCTCTCAAGGTGGCGCAGCATTCAGGCTTATCATTGGTGATTATGGCTCAGGGAAAACATTTTTTCTGAGCGTGGTACGTTCTATTGCTCTTGAAAAGAAACTGGTTACGGTCAATGCGGATCTCTCACCGGATCGACGTGTACACGCTTCTTCAGGTCAGGCACGGAATCTTTATTCTGAGCTTATGAGGAATCTGGCAACCCGTAATAAACCGGATGGAAATGCCTTAGCCAGTGTTGTAGAACGGTTTGTAACTCAGGCTCGTAAAGAAGCAGATGAAAAGAATAGCGATGTTTCAACAATAATACATCAAAAATTAACATCCTTATCAGAACTGGTAGGCGGATATGATTTTGCAAAAGTCATTGATGCTTACTGGAACGGTCATGAGCAGGATAACGAAGAGTTAAAATCAAATGCTATTCGTTGGTTACGTGCTGAATACACGACTAAGACAGATGCCAGAAGGGATCTTGATGTCAGAACGATTATTTCGGACAACTCGTTTTATGATGCGTTAAAACTTATGAGCCTATTTGTACGTCAGGCGGGTTATGAAGGCTTACTCGTTAATTTAGACGAGATGGTCAATCTTTATAAATTAAGCAGCACACAAGCACGTACATCTAATTATGAGCAGATTCTACGAATACTAAATGACTGCCTTCAGGGTTCCGCTGAATATCTGGGATTTCTGCTAGGTGGAACCCCCGAGTTTTTACTAGATCCCCGCAGAGGATTATATAGCTATGAAGCACTGCAATCCCGTTTAGCTGAAAACAGCTTTGCACAGCGAGCAGGTGTGATTGATTATTCCTCACCAGCACTTCATCTAGCGAGCTTAACTCCAGAAGAACTTTATATTCTCTTGAAGAATCTTCGTCATGTATTTGCCGAAGGTGATACTTCTAAATATCTAGTGCCCGATGATGCTCTCAAATCCTTTCTACATCATTGTAGCCAGACTATCGGGGATGCCTATTTCCGTACACCAAGAAATACCATCAAAGCATTTTTAGATATGCTGGCAGTCTTGGAACAAAATCCTTCTATGCAATGGTCGCAGTTAGTTCAATCAATTGCGATTGAGAAGGATCGTCCAAGTGATACAGATGAAATTATTGTGGGCAAAGAGACAGGCGAAATTCTGAATTCTGATGGGCTAGCTGATTTCAAATTATGACAGAGGAGCATCAGCGACTTGATAAGCGTGTACAAAAATGGTTATTTAATCAGGGATGGCCTGATTTAAGAGAGATACAAAAACGGGCAATTGCACCGATTCTGGCAGGTGATAGAGATGTGCTGATTAGCGCATCAACGGCGGCAGGTAAAACAGAAGCTTTTTTTCTACCTGCGTGTAGTGCAATTGCCGAAGAGGAAAGTGGCTTTGGTATTCTGTATATTAGTCCTTTAAAAGCACTGATTAACGATCAGTACCGCAGGCTCGAAACTTTAAGTGAAATGTTGGATATGCAGGTTACGCCGTGGCATGGTGATAGCCTTCAATCCAAAAAGAAGAAAGCCAGAAACAATCCTTCAGGTATTCTTCTTATTACCCCTGAGTCCTTAGAATCACTTTTAGTCAGAGAGCCGGGATGGGTAAAACAGTCATTCACCTCACTCAAATATATCGTAATTGATGAATTTCATGCGTTTATCGGAACGGAACGAGGTCAACAACTACTTTCTCTGCTCACCCGCCTTGAACATATCACCCATCGTATTTCAAACCCCATTCCACGGGTGGCGCTAAGTGCGACTCTCGGAGAACTTGAAAAAGTACCGCTTTCTCTCAGACCGAATAAGAGTCTGCCTTGTGAAACCATTACCAGCAGTCAGCACCAAAGTACTATTAAGGTTCAGGTTAAGGGATATTTAGAACCGGTAGACATCATGGCAGATGATACACGTACATCTGCCGAACAGCAGATTTGTCAGGAAATTTATAGACTCTGTAGAGGCGACTCACATCTGGTCTTTGCAAATAGCCGCAGCCGGACAGAAAGTATTGCTGCACAGTTAAGTGATTTATGCGATCAACAAGTTGTACCGAATGAATTTTTCCCTCATCATGGTTCTTTAGCTAAAGAACTCAGAGAAGATTTAGAAGCTAGATTACAGAAAGAAACCCTACCTACTACAGCCATTTGTACCATGACATTAGAGTTAGGTATCGACATCGGGAAAGTGAGTTCAGTCATTCAGGTTACGGCACCACACTCGGTATCAAGTTTACGTCAACGGTTAGGTCGATCCGGTCGAAGAAATTCTCCTTCCATTTTACGAATGCTCATCTCTGAAAATGAACTGAGCGATAAATCCAATATCATGGATGGTCTTAGATTAGAGCTAGTTCAGTCATTAGCAATGATACGGTTGCTCATTGTAAGGAATTGGTTTGAACCGGCAGATACAGAGCAAATGCACCTCTCTACATTTTTGCACCAGATTCTTGCTGTAATTGCACAATGGGGAAGCGCCAGAACAGACCAGCTTTACTCTTTATTATGTGAGCAAGGATCTTTCAAAGAAATAACTATTGAGCACTTCAAGCAATTGTTGTCCCACATGGGGACAGTCCAACTGATACAGCAACTAAATAGCGGTGAGTTGGTTTTGGGGATTGAAGGCGAGCGTCTTACCAATTCCTATACATTCTATGCCGTCTTTAAAACACCAGAAGAATTCCGCATTGTCGCTGGAAGTAAAACGCTTGGTACACTACCCGTTGACTCACTGATTCTTAAAGATCAGCACATTATATTTGGTGGTCGTAGATGGAAGGTCACGGATATTGATGATGAAAAGAAAGTTATCTACGTGACTTCTACAAAGGGTGGCAAACCTCCAAAATTTAACGGTAGTGGCATGTCGATTCATGATAGGGTTCGACAAGAGATGTTAAGTATCTATCGCGCTGGTGACTATCGCATTGAGGTTGGCAATCAGAAAATAGATTTTGTGGATAATACTGGAAGGCAGCTATTTCAAGAAGGAGCGTATCTTTTTAAAGAAGCCTGTATTGAAGAGCAACCCGTCTATCAAAGCGGTAAGCACTGTTATATTTTCTCATGGATGGGTGATAAAGTAGTTAACACCCTTACTGTTTTGCTCATTAGAAGTGGATTTGTATGCAGTAATTTTGCTGGAGTTATTGAGGTACAGAATACGAATGTTGATAACATAAAAAATTGTTTAATAGATATAGCAAAAGATGAGCTACCAGATGAAACCGAACTGGCAGGAATACTTTCTATTCAGCAAAAGCTTAATGAAAAGTATGATGAGTATCTTCCTGAAGATTTGTTAACTGAAGGATACGGACGAAAAGCATTTAATTCTAGGGCTGCTAAACAGTGGATATTAACTCTGCCGTTCTAAATGCCGTATAACAAATCGCTGCACTGGAGAATCTGAGAGTCGTCGTTATAGTCTTCTGCGAAGGTAAAAGTGAAAAATAAACTCATTGCGGAAAGAGCTAAAATTGATTACTGTGAAGCTAATTCAACTAGAAAAAAGTAAGTTTAACGCGGTGAACATAATTCTGTGAAAATTAGGGATTGATGTGGAAAAGTAGGACATTGCTTTTTTCAAAATTTATCGGTGGAAAAAGTGAAAAAGCAAAGAGCAAGAGAACAGAAGTAACGGAGCTTTACTTTTTTTATTATAACGAGCAAAATCAACTTGCCTCAATTCTTCTAATGCAAAGTTCATCGTGCTGAGGCTAGTAAGCTCTTATTCGTAGTCCTGACGTTGAACACAGCAAGTTATTTTATGGTTATTTTCTTTTTTTGAGAGCAATCAGTGGAAAAAATCTGTTGTTGAAAGAGCGGAAGCTGAGTGTTGTGAATAAAGGTTCGATGTGAAAAAGCTAACTCAGACGTGGAAAACATAAGCCTGCGAAAAAGCAAAAGCCAGTCTTGATGTTTGCCAAGGTGAGTACGGAGAAAGTAAGCTCGATGGAATGCCAAAGGATTGAGAAAGAGCAAAAGTGAAATTCTGATGTTTACAAAATTGAGTGCTGAAAAAGGAAGCTCTAACGACTGCCATGTGACCAAAAAAGCAAAGATGAAAAATAGGCTTCTGATGTTTGCACGGTTGAGAGAGTGATAAAAGAAAGCGCGTAAGTGAAAAAGTTCTTAGCAGATTTGTAAAACATCTGGGTTTAACAAAATAATTTGTTGCTCCGCAGGAATTCTATCATCTGAAAACCTGTCAATTCGTAGTTGAATCAATGTGTAATGAACCATTGCTAATCTTACCTTTAAAACTAATTCTCCATTTTTCATTCCAAAATCTTTTTCAATAATTTTACGTTGACTCAATGTTAATTCAGGGTGAGTTCCTAGCCTTAATGGAATGCGTGTATTCCAATTATCATCCTCCAATTTTGATTTTCCTTGAGAATCTAAGTTACTAGCACGACAAATTCTTCCAAGCACAAAATCTCTAAAGTCATTTCGCATATGGCAATATGCGCGAATATGATAACGAAAACCGTCAAAAACCACAGTGTGTGGAGTAATGCGTCTTGTTGATAACTCCTTAGTAGACATGGATTGGTAATCTATCTCAATAGATTTGTTTTGATGCATCGTATTTGCAACTATACGAAGTGATGGCAATTCTACATTTCTCAATGGCATAGAAACATGTTCAATTTCACTAACCGAGTTTTTTTTCCATTCAAAATAATCTGAAATAGAGGGGTCAATAAGAACGGGGGTAAAATTCTCATTTGGCTCATATCGGCGTATAGAACGGTTAAAGCTAATGCTATCAGGAGCAAGGCTTTGATACATACTTATATCCGCAGAAGCTTGTTGAACAGATATACCAAATTTATTGGTTAAATTTCTACGACTTAAGCATCCTCCCCAAAAAAGGCAGTGTTCTATTTCTTCAAGTCGTTTTTGTACTTCCCATTTTAAATTCATACGCTATTATGCATTTTTTAAATTGCGTTTACAATATAGATATGCTCTAATCTAGTAACTAGACGAGATAAAGAGTTAAAATCAATGGAACCCAAATCCTATTTACGATTATTAGCAAAGGAATGGAAGCTAATTGTTGAACTATTTGAAGCCAATAAATCAGGCCCAATTGATTTTGTTTCCTTAACTCAAATAGTAGATGCACATAAAGAGCGAGGAACTGATACTCACACTCTGATAGAAAAATTCATCGACTATGGAATTTTGGGACAGCCTCTTTCTGGGGAAACCTTATATCAATTAGGTGGATTGACTGAATATGAAGTCAGCCATCTTCTTCAGGAACAGCGTCTAAGCCTATCAGAGAGTATTCAGGCTTATATATACAAGTTAGATGATTTGAGTTTAACCTTACTCAAGGCAACAAATAAATATGATGAATTTGGTATTACTGATGGATGTAAAAAAATGTATCAGCAAATACAGGATATTAAACACCAGATTCATAGCAACCTCTTAGCCACGGTCAATATTGTAGCGCAGGCAAAAAAATCAGAAACAGCTAAACCTTTAAGACAGCGTTATGCTGATGTAATTTCCGCTTGGGATCAGTACATTAAACCAATGGGGGATATGGTTGATATAACGGGTGCTTTTGATTCCACCATTGATAGTTCTGTCGGCAGAATGGAGCAAGCAACTAATCAACTTGAGGCGAGTGGTGCACTTATTTCCGAGGTAGAAAATGTCCAGTTAGTGAGACAGATGCTCCATGACATGCGCTCATATATTTTAAATAACTTTCAGCAAGCTAGAGATATTTTAAAACCCCTCTATGAAGTTGCTAGACTTAATTCCAAAGTTACCAGAGGTGCATCCATACTTATTGAGAGTATACATAAATCAAGATTCAGCGAGATCAATCAAATTGCCAATCTTGAATTATATCGTAAGCCAAGAATGACTCTTGTGTCCAAGCAATCAGCGTTAATGAAATACTATTACGGTTACCGTGAAATTAAAAACAGTCCTCCACCAACTATACCCTCACCTTCAGTAATCGCTGGGCATAAAAGCAAGTTATCTCCTCCTTTCGATATAAAACCTGTATTGCAGCAGCTAAAAGCCGAGTTGCCAATCAATGATGTTGTTGCATGGGCAATCAAATCTTTCCCAGATATTCCAACAGACCATGTGCTTGATATAGTTCAATTGTGTTACAGCGAAAAAATCTTAACTTTTAATACACATGAACAATGCACACATAAAACGATAACACATGGCATAACAGCTAATCGGATTGCTGTTGAGGAAACTTATGGATAACGAACTTATATTTCCTCCTCAGATGAACAAAATATTTGAAATGCTCTCACGTGGTTATCATATCTGTATTGATGATGGAGAGATGTATTCTGATCTTATGGAAAATGAAGATTTTTACCGAAAAATGTTTGAGTTGTTGGGGTTTAAATTATCTGAAAATACAGGCGCAATTTTTTACTTTCTTCCAACGGACGAAAAGATTAACGGACAAAGTAAAAATTTCATGGCATTCATTGCAATCATGTATGACTGGCTTGCTGACCAAGGAAAAGACCCCATTTCAGCATTAACAGAAGAACATTTTTATATTGATCAACTACCTCATCTTACTATTGATCAATATAAAAAAACGATGGGACAATTAGATATTAATGATACGCCAACACTACTTAAGCAGGTTCAAGGGCTTGAACGGCATGGTTTTTTGCAACTAATTGATAACAGTATGATTAAGTTTCGTAAGCCTGTATCACGTTTTGTAACAATATTCACCTCAGTTTCTGATGGCGGGTGTGATTAAAAGTGAAGTGAATATAAAAAAACCGATTGTTGAATCGGATTACAACTCATGAATTACGCTGTAAATAATGGACTAAAAATCGTGCTATCAGTTAATTACTTCACTTTTAATCACACCCTCTGATGGCCAGGATAATAAAATATTGAAGGAGATTGATGATGAATGAAATTTTTTATGGAATCCGAAGGTTAGCGCTTATTAATACTAAAACTTATTCTCTAGGTGATTTTCCACTAGATAAGCCGTTATCAATTTCAGGTGCAAATAACCGAGGTAAATCAACAGCAATTAATGCATTACAATTTCCATTTCTCAGTAACATGAGTGATATGTCTTTTCCAAAAAACAATGATGATACAAGAAAATACTATTTCCCTTATGACAATAGTTACGTTCTAGTCGAAGTTGTAACCGAAGCAGGAACTTTTGTGATTGGTGCGGCTGGTAAAGGTCAAGCCTCTGGGTTTGAATACCAATTGTTTGCCTATAAATCAAATCTGGATTTAACTGATTTCACTATTGATACGGGTGGAGAAGTACAACAAATTCGAAATTTAAAAGAGCTATCAAAACACTTAGCTTCAAAAAATACCTGGGTGAAACAATTAACACCAAAGCAGATGCGTGGTGCTTTAATGGGGCAATCTATCACACTAGCCCATGATGAAAATTTTACTATTGGAATATTCCGTCTAAGAAATATGACGGATGCGTATTACAAATTATTCATCAGGGTATTTAAAAACCTGCTACATATGAAGGATGTTAATTTTGAGGAAATAAAGCGTTTATTGATTGATATTCTTCTACCGTCGCAAGCATCATCCTCAATTGATTTTATGACTCGCTATAGGCTATTAATGGAGGAAGTAGATCAGGCTAAAAATAAGGCTGATACTGCCTCCAAAATAGCAGAAGATGTGAGAAACCTTATCGAAGCAAAAAAGAATTTTGATGAGAATTGTGGAGTATTGCATGCACTTTTCCCCAAGATAACAATATCTTTGGAGAGTGAGAAACAAAAACGAGAGAATGAAATACTAGAACTAAAAAATCAAATTAATGCTATAGCTCCTGAAATAAAAGCTAAAGAAAATGAATATAAGCTATTACATGAAGAAAATAAAAATGATGCTATTAATGAAAATGATATAAAGAAAAAAATAAAGGCTATTGCTGCTGGTGATGTCAAATATACCCTTTCTCCTTCACTTGAAGCTATGGAGACAGAGCTTCAAATTATTGGTGATAATCTTAATAAAGCTATTGGTGAATTACAGAGAACTAAGCCAGAAGATATTGAAAATATTCGAGCTGATCTAAAAGATAATGAAAGTGACCTTAAAGCAATTCGCCTGCGTCTGTCAGCAATAAACAATAATGTGTTATTTCTTCTTAAAACCAAATATGACGAATCACAGCTACAACTTATCGCAAAACTCATTAATACAGAATTATTATCCTCAGTTCAAATGGATGAGAAAAGCTCTTTTCTAATTGATAAAGAAAAGCTATTTGATGGAATAAATAAGTTGTTATCTTATTGTAAGGGTGAAATCTTTAATGACGGAAAAATCCAGATTAACCTCCAGGAAATTCATTCTATAGAGCTTGAAGATTACTTTGATTACGAAACAATAATTACTCGCCAGAACCGTTTAGATGTAATGCATAGTAAACTAAATCGTGATCTGAAAATTGCAACCGAATATAAAGAAATGGAGCAGAAAAAAAAGGAATTAGAGAGCAATCATACAAAGAAAAAGGAAGCACTAAAACAATATGAAAAATACTTGTCAGAAAAGGAACAGGAAGAAGTTATCAATAAAGAGTTTCTTAACGCAAAACAAAAACTAGAACAAAGCAGTGGCAAATTAGCAGGCATAAGCAAAATTCAGGTGGAGCTAGGAAAAAAGAAACAAGACTTGGAAAATGTAAGTCGAAATAAATCTGCGACATTAGATACCTTGATGGTCAAGTATAAAAAAATCAAACCATTAAACTCTGATGATGGTTTGGGAATACTTCCTAGCTATAACTTGCCAACAGCACTTGAAGACATGGTTGACACCTATATTCTTGCAGATGAAAATGCCAGCAAAGAAAAAAATATCATCCAAAATTTAATGTCATTGATTGAGAACAAAGATGGATTGCGATTCACAACAGGCAATAAATTAGAAGCTTCGATTATAGAGCTCTCTGATGCAGTTGGCGGTCTATCAGATTTTGAAAAAGTTGTTGAAGACAAGCAAAAAGCACTCAGCGTGGAAATTGGAGCTTTACTCAAAGAATTAAGAAATCGATATTTAGAATTTGAACATGAGATTATAAAATTCAATAAACAAATGAATCGCCACAAAATCTCAAATTTAAAGCATATAAAATTTGTTATTGATAGTAACAATGAAATTTTGCGGTTAATCAATACTCTGGTTGATCAAGGTTCCACCTTTGGTGATCCTAATAATGTTCACGATGCTGTAAAACGTCTTGATCACATGATCACTAGAAGTGGCGTTAAGCTTTCTTTAGAGAATTTGTTTAACCTAGGTATCGAAGTAAAATTAGAGAATAATGAAATCACTACAAGTTTTGATAGCGCAAATATTGAATCCACAGGCACAGGACTAACTGTAAAAGTAATTTTAAATGTCATTCTTTTAAAAAAACTTATGCACGTTAAGACAGGGCAACTTACTAACATTCCTATTTATATTGATGAAGCACAAAGCATTGATCCAAACAATCAAGAAACACTTATTGAGCAATGCCTAAAATCGGGGTTTGTGCCTGTATTAGCAGCTGTAGAGGGACAGTCTTCGGCAGACTACTGGATAGGCATTGAAGAAATAGAAGGTCGCGTTTATGTTGACCAAAGTAAGTGGTTTAAACTGAAAAAACTAAACAAACAGGTTAATGAAATAGCGAATGCTTAACGTAACAGTAGAATGGCTTAAGAAACTACTAAAATCTGAAACGGGTTCGCTTCCTGTTTCTAGCTTGTCAAAGTCTGCAAAAGCAGAGATTGAGAGTCTTCGCTCTATTGATATTATTGATTGGAAACGAAGTGGTGCGGGTGCTAAGTACTTTATAGTAGACAAATCAGCTATAGAAAAATTGATTAATTCAAATTCTTATGAAGGCGACCTCTCAAAGTTATCATCTAAAGCTAAGGCGGTTGCCTTGTATGGAAATGCTCACAAAGGTAACGATGACTCAATGCTTTTGTTACTTTCAGCCGTTTATGATGGTGTTATTTGGAATAATGGCAGGAACACTTTGAATTTGTATGGCTACTCCTCCCAGCTTGGTGTTGCTTCTCTAGTTGTCAAAATAGAGGATGATTGGACATCGAATAAGCCAATTGCACTTGTTGAAAATTTAGACCTTCTTATTTACACAAAGCTTTATTTTGAGAAAATTAGTTTTGATGGGGCGGTATTATTTTACAGTGGGCATGTATCTGGAAAATTACTGAAATGGCTTAATCATAAAAAAAGAGGAACATCATATATTATGTTTCCTGACTACGATATTGTTGGATTAAATAATTACATTAGAGTCAAAAAAGTATTGGGCAATATGTTGACTATGTATATTCCAGATAATCTATTAGAACTACTTTCAGATCATGGCGATGAAAACACGCTTATAAAAACGCAGGCGAGTAGAACGTTAATTGAACAATCAGTGGATAAAGATGTGCTTTTTGTTTACAACGCTATATTGAACACAGGTAACACCTTGCATCAAGAAGGGTTGATGCTTTGAAGTTGATATATAAGTGCTTATTAAAAATAGAAAAAAATAATAATAATTATGACACAAAAAAGTAACTCCCAAATCCTTATATATCAAACTGAATCTGGGAAAATAAAAATAGACGTTCGATTGGAAAACGAAACCGTCTGGTTAACCCAAAAGCTGATGTCAGAACTTTTTCAGGTAGCAAAATCAACTATTAGTGAGCATATAAAACATATTTTCCAAGAAGGTGAGCTTGAAAAAGAAGCAACTGTTCGGAAATTCCGAACAGTTCAAACCGAAGGAACTCGCAATGTTAGTAGGGAAATTGAGTATTACAATCTGGATATGATTATTTCAGTGGGTTATCGAGTACAGTCTCATGTTGCAACTCGTTTCCGACAATGGGCGACTCAACATATTCGTGAATATATTGTAAAAGGTTTTGTACTGGATGATGAACGTTTGAAGAACCCCGACACCCCCTTTGACTATTTTGATGAGCTACTTAGGCGCATTCAGGATATTCGTACTTCTGAAAAACGTTTTTATCAAAAAATAACTGAAATATACGCAACTAGCATTGATTATGATCCAACTTTAGAAACCAGTATTACTTTTTTCAAAACTGTCCAAAATAAACTACATTGGGCGATTACAGGTCAAACAGCAGCTGAAATCATTAAAGATAGAGCGGATTCTAATCTACCCAATATGGGATTAACTAATTTTAGGGGAACAAAACCTAGAAAACATGATGTAACAATTGCTAAAAACTATTTAAACGAAAAGGAATTATCCTCATTGAACAACTTGGTAGAACAATACTTAGTATTTGCAGAAGGTCAGGCAATGCGGCATATTCCTATGACAATGGTAGATTGGATAAAGAAACTCGATGGTTTTTTGACTTTAAATGACCGAGGAATTTTAAACCACGCTGGGAAAGTTTCCCATCAGGTAGCAAAACAGATTGCTGAACAAGCGTATGACCAGTTTAATCAAATAAGAATAAATCAAAAAGATAAACAAGATGGAGATTTTGAACAAACTATTAAAGGAATTGCGGCTAGCAAGATGACTAAAAAATAAGTTATGCTGTGGATAGTTTATTGTGCTTTTATGTGAGTACACCTTCAAAGCTATTCGTGGAAAAACAAACATGAAGTTTGCCCAAATTTTATAACCAAAAAATCCACCCGATAAAGACGGGTGATTTTTGCGTTATGTGTTTTAGGCCGCTGTTATCAACCAAGACTGAGGCTAACTTTCTATCTGACTGAAATTGTGACGATATTAATATCGTACTAAGAGGTATTATGCGTAACCAATTTTTAAGGGGCAAATAATGATGTTGCGAGAAACTACCGCTGAAGAGCGCAGCGAAATAAACAAGTACTTGCAACTTGACGAAGAATATCTATATTCTCTCATACCGTCGCACTTGGAGTATGGTGGGTAATATGATTTCAAAGGTCAGATTGCTGCGGGAAAAGATGCTTTTGCTTCTATGGAGACCAGAATTCGGACTTGTCTTTGCGATGAATGGGAATTTTGTACAAAAATTGATGATCCAAGTTTCAAGGATGCTAGCAACCTAGTCGTTGTCATCGGAGATATTCTATCTACTACTGTGTCCATTTTCCACCATTTCTAATAGCTTCGTTGCTTGTGAAGATTGGTCTCCGGAAATTTTGCGAGTGTTGATAGATTATGTCTAATACTCAGGGCAGTATTAAGAACCGCGCAGTTTTTATCGGTGTTGTTCTAGCTCATTCGGCAGACATGATCAATTTAGCAATTCTCAATGAGAATGATAAGTCGTTAAACTCTCAGTCATTTGATATTTTGCCTTTGACAAAGGATGACATTTTATTTCTTAGGGGTGAAAAGGATGATCAATTCGATTTTGGTGAGGATTTTAATCTAATCACGCAATTTATAGAATTACATTGTCGTAATGCAAGTGTTGTTCGTGTTTTGTTGGCCGTACCAGAGATTTATCCTGACCCAGATTTTCCAGAACAATATGCTCCGCCTTTCAGTATATTTGATAAGCATTCAATCCTTCTTAAACTGTCATTTCTATTAGCTGAGCTAGGTTTGATCATCTTCACCCGTACAGTTCTCAATGTCAGTGACCCTAATAGTAGAATAGCTCTTAGACCCTTTCCTGCCGAAGGTGAGCGAGCATATCTGTGGCAACGCCAGCCTTTTTATCTAGGGGAAAATGTTCTTTGGGCTTGCTCGGAGCTTATCACGAATCAACACCGTCGTTGAAACAGGTAGCTGGAGTGGGTGCATTGTTGGCAAAATGGACATCAGCTAATAGCTATTGGTCCTCCTTTGGAAGGGTGCAAAGTTCTCATGATTTAATGGTATTTATGCAGAGTCCACAGTCGAGAACCTATGTGGGTAGTGCAAGTGAATTTTACGGAATTCGTAAGAGGCCAGGGAAAACATATCCAAATATCCCTCAAATACCTCTTGAATTTGCTCTTGCTATGCAGCACAATAAGGATTTATTGGAACACGATGCCCTTAAGGTGGCACTAGTTCGTGTATGTAAGCTTATTGGAATCACTTTAACGTGCCATTCAAAACGTATTGGCTCCGAGAAAGCAGAATATTCGCAAGTGTGGCCGCCTCCTAAAGAGTATATGTGGGCACTAAGCCAAATAGTAAGTGTTACTTGATATCGTTGGGGGACATGTCACTGGATTCATTGTTTTGACGGTAATTTTCTGGCAACACATAATAATTGGGGTCAGAGTAGAATGGCACTTACTTAAGGTAATAA
>JAGLDH010000106.1 GCA_023145835.1 Methylococcales bacterium | reverse complement strand
TAGGAGACCAACCCAAACTGTGCTGCCCCTGAACTAACAAATTGCGTTGCTTGTGCAGCATTTTCACCAAAAACCAAATGAGATTGAATGTCTTTCCACAAGTCCTGATATTGCAAAACTTCACGCGCGGCAATGCCATAAGGCGCATGAACAGGATTAGCAATCGCCACATGTTTAAATTGATCATTTATTAACGCTTGCTGAATAACATTTAGTTGTTTATCTATCGGTATCAGCTCTTGCCTACTTTTTAGTAAAACCAACCGCCCTAGCGCAAAAGCCATTCCTTTATCCAGTGTCCTTTCTTGCTGATACAATTGCTTAATGTAGTCGCTATTGGCAGATAGAAATAACTCAAAGGGACTACCTTGCTGGATCTGCCGTGTTAAATTTCCAGAAGACCCGTAGCTAATTCGTACCTTTTTGCCTGTATCCTGATGAAAAGCCGTGGCAATATCCTTTGCTGCAAATTTAAAACTGGCAGCCACTGCAATAACAGGGTTATCAGCAGCTCTTACTTGCACATTAAAAAAACCAATGATGACTATCAAACTGATTTTTACCATTGATGCATTTAATGTAACTGCCCTTTTTAAGGCATCCTTTAATCTAAAACTAGCAATCTGCCTTAGCAACAATGCCCTCCATCATCTCAATTACAGGAATAACACTTTGTTCAAGCTCGGTAAGATGCCCTGTTAAGACATCTTTATCATCTTCCCTACCTGCTCTTTCCATTTTTCCTGCTACTCGACTAAGCCTAATTGCACCAATAATAGCACTGCTCCCTTTAATTTTATGGGCGAGTAACGCAATCTCCTTTGTCTCCTTATTTTTGACACATCCTCGAAGTTGATCAACTTGTTCGGGCATTTCTTTTAAAAAAGCCTTGGCAACTCTATAAATTAAGGTCTCGTTATCCATCAACCGTCCACTCAACTGTTCGTAAGTGAATATTAATGATTCGTCAATAGCTACATTTGTCATATCACTCTCACACAATCGTATTTTTCATCTGACTCAATTGGCCTTTATCATTCACTCAAGCACCATCGATTCTTATATGCACTAAGCTGAACAGTCATAACTGTTTCTCTCAACAATTAATGTAAAGTTAATTAAAACTTTAGCATATAATTATAGCGTCCATTGGCCTTAGTTTGAAGAATAAAAAGCAAATAAAAATGATAGAAAACAAACAAAAACCCGTTGTTTTAATTGCTGAAGATGACCTCATCACTCAAATGATCACTTCCAACGCACTAAAAGAATACGGTTTTGACTCTATTGTGGCTAACAATGGACAGCAAGCGATTGAACTTTGTCAGCAAGAACTCCCGCAACTTATATTGATGGATGCAAGTATGCCTGTACTTAATGGCTTTGAAGTGTGTCAGAAGATCAAGCAATCCAGTGATAAAACAATCCGCGAAATACCCATCATAATGGTCACATCACAAGAAGAAAATGATGCCATAGACCAAGCATTTTCTGCTGGTGCGGAAGACTATATCGCCAAACCTGTCAATTGGCATATTTTAAAACATCGCATGGACTTGTTACTTCGTAGAATACAAGCAGAAAAGGCATTAAGAGAAAGCGAACAACGCTTTCATGCTATTGCCTCTTCCGCCAAAGATGCCATTATCACAACAAATACATCAGGAAATATCGTTTATTGGAATAGAGCTGCCGCAAGAGTTTTTGGCTATTTAAAAACAGAGATACTAAATCAGCCGTTTGTCACATTAATTCCTGATGATAATCAAGAGCAGTTTTTTAGACGCTTAATGCAGGCTAACCAAACTGACATTCCTCTCTTAGACAAAAACATACATCAATTTAAAGCGGTTAATAAAGCTGGGGGAATATTTCCTATTGAACTCACCTTCTCAGCATGGGTAGCCGATAATCAACGCTTCTATTCTTGTATTTTACGTGACATTTCTAAACGGGTAAAAAACCAAGAAGAAATCAACAAGTTATCAATGGCGGTTAAACAAAGCCCAAACTTGATGATGATAACGAATATAGCAGGTGTTATTGAATACGCCACCCCACAAGTGAAAAAAATAACCGGTTATGAGCCAAGTGAAATTATTGGTAAAAACATTAACCATTTTCGCTCAGCAATAACCGACCCAACAATTTATCAATCGCTTTGGCAAACAATAGAAGCAGGAAGTGTCTGGCATGGCACTCTGCAAAATGAAAAAAAAGATGGGTCACCTTATTGGTTAAAAATTTCAATTTCTTCTATTACGGATAACATCGGAGAGATCGCTCACTTTATAAGTATTTTAGAGGATGTCACTAAGCATAAAGCCTTATCAGATGAAATGGCCTTTCGAGCAAGTCATGATCCACTAACAGGCTTAATTAATCGATATGAATTTGAGCTTCATTTAAACTTATTACTCCGTAATTCAACAGATACCGATACGCATACTTTATGTTTTATGGATTTAGACCGCTTCAAAATAGTTAATGATACCGCTGGGCACCTTGCAGGTGATGAGCTTCTCCGCCAACTAACCAAAGTAATGAAAACTGTTGGGCGAAAACAAGATATTTTAGCTCGCTTAGGCGGCGATGAGTTTGCTCTCATTTTATCGTACTGCAAACCCCAGCAAGCCTTACAAATAGCTGAAAAATTACTCGCAACAATAAATGATTTCCAATTAGTTTGGGATGGCATTAGCCTACAAGTAGGCGCAAGTATTGGTATCGTCAATGTTAAAAAAGGCGATAGCGCTGTTGATGTCGTACAATTTGCAGACACTGCCTGTTATGCTGCTAAAAATACAGGACGTAACAAAGTTTATCAGTTTAACGAAAATGACAATATTATTAACACTCATGCAGGTGAAATGAAATGGGTCGCTAAAATAGAAGAAGCTCTGCGTGAAAATAGGTTTCGCCTTTATGTACAGCGTATTGTTGGCCTATCTAACAATGAAGAAAAATCCAAATATGAAGTGTTGTTGCGCCTAATTGATGCAGAGGACAATATTATTCTTCCCGATGTCTTTTTACCTGCAGCCGAACGTTTCTCTTTAGCAACCAAAATCGACTACTGGGTAATAGAGCACTCTCTCAACTGGTTTATTACCCATCCTGATACGCTTAATGCACTGGATAGTTTTAGTATTAACCTATCGGGTCAAAGTTTAGGTAATGAAAAACTTCAAGCATTCATTATCAACTTAATTGAAGATTTAAATTTCCCTCCTGATAAACTTATTTTTGAGATTACAGAAACAGCCGCCATTAATAATTTGCAACAAGCAAAAACACTTATTGTGAATCTTCAACAAATAGGAGTTCGGTTCTCTTTAGACGATTTTGGTAGTGGCTTATCTTCTTTTGCCTATTTAAAAAACCTCCCCGTTGAATTTCTTAAAATCGATGGCATGTTTGTTAAAGATATAGAAAGCAATCCTATTGATCGAGCCATGGTTACTGCAATTAATGAAGTGGGCCAAGTAATGGATAAACAAACCATTGCTGAATTTGTTGAAAACCAAGAAATTGTTGACGTACTGAAGAGTATTGGCGTTGACTACGCCCAAGGCTACCATTATTGCAGGCCTATTCCCATAGACTCAATCTAGCAGAAGCATTACTCTGCCTGCAAACACATCTATAGCCCTTTTACTTAATCTGTAATTTATTTGGAAGTAATATAAATAAAGAATATATTTATTTTTAACGGGTATATCGAATGGTGCCCAGGGGCGGAATCGAACCGTCGACACGAGGATTTTCAGTCCTCTGCTCTACCGACTGAGCTACCTGGGCAAGACACCAATTCGAGCCGCTTATTAAACCAAGTTATAACGCCCTAGTCAAGAAAAAATAGTTTCTTTTTATAAAGAAGACGATCTCTCTCGATGCCGAAAAAAATTAACAACAGACTGAAAAACTTTTTTAATTCCTTTTAAAATCTTAGGTATTAACCACACCATTCCAACTATAAAAGCCACAAGAACAATCAAAAACAATACAGGATAATTCAAACAAGCCCAAACACCTCCAATAACCACTACATCTTCACCAATTGATGCTCCCCAATTAGTAAACGGCTCGGGCGAGGTATTAATTAGCACCCGTGAACCAGCTTTTGTTAAATGCATCCCAGTTGCCAACCCCCCGCCTAAAATAGCGGCTGTAACTTCCATAACAGGATTCATATCACCTATTGCACCTGCTGCAAGCATTGCCCCTGCAGGAATGCGGATAAAAGTATGAAGAACATCCCAAGCCGTATCAACCCCAGGAATTTTATCAGCAAAAAACTCAACACAATACATAACGCCAGCAGCGCCCATGACCATAGGATCTGAAATTATTTGCAGATCAACGGGGAGATCGATATTACCCGTATTTACCAAATAGCCTACTGTAAAAATTGTTGCATAAAGATTAATTCCGCTAGCCCAAGCCAAGCCCATTGTTAAAGCAAGCGTGGCAGATATTTGATCCATTGCTTCCATAAAAACCTTCTATTATTTTTAATAATTTAGCCTAACAATAACTCGATGAACCTAAGCTGAGCAACCTATAGTAGACCCCTCCATTAACCTAAGCCCACTATCATTGATTAAAGATGATATCGCAATATTTATTGCATCCAAAAACACTTACAAAAGCAATGAAACTCTTGTAAGATTACTGTGTCTTTTAATTACTATCAATTTAGTAAATACCATAGGAACTTAAGTAATGCGATTAAACCCTGTTGCCTCTCACGACGAAGCCAGCATTTTATCATCAAATAAAATGTTAAAAAATACTTATATGCTGCTATCCATGACACTACTCTTTAGTGCGGCCATGGCGGGTGTATCCATGACATTCAATCTTCCCCATCCTGGCATGATTATCACAATGATTGGCTATTTTGGCTTATTGTTTTTAACCAGTAAATTTCGCAACAGCTCATTAGGCTTGGTTTGTGTTTTCGCCTTAACAGGTTTTATGGGACTTACTTTAGGCCCTATTTTAAACATGTACCTCAATGCATTCAGCAATGGCCATGAATTAATTATGACAGCTCTTGGTGGCACGGGGGTTATATTTTTAGGCTTATCTGCTTATGCATTAACAACACGCAAAGATTTTAGCTTTCTTGGTGGCTTTTTAATGGTTGGCATATTAGTCGCATTTTTAGCGGGCATCGGTGCGATGTTCTTTGCTATTCCTGCGCTATCTCTTGCCGTTTCTGCAATGTTCATTTTGCTTATGTCAGCAATGATTCTTTATCAAACCAGCGCAATCATTCACGGTGGAGAAACTAACTACATTATGGCAACAGTTTCATTGTATATCTCTATTTACAACTTATTCCTAAGCTTATTACAAATTTTGGCAGCAATGAGTGGTGATGATTAATTTTCTTTAATCTCTGCAACACAACTTTATAAGGGCGTATTTCACAATAAATGAAAAATCAATTTAAAGTAATATGCCCTTCCATTACTCCTCTTCCCCCTCTTTTGGCAACAGCTATTGCCATCATCACTTTGCTCCCTATAACAATTAGAGCAGATACCTCAGCAAAAATAATGGCTTATGCCTGTTATACCTGTCATGGAAAAGAACTGATGAGTTATAACACACCGACACTTAAACTTACCCAACAACTACTCGCCTTTAAAAACGGCAGTAAAACCAGCACAATAATGGAACGTATTACCAAAGGGTACAGCAATAGCGAACTACAATCTGTTGCCACTTACATTAACAATCCTAAAAATGCTTTCTAGGCGGCAGTTTTTAAACATAACAGGAAGCGCCTCTATTGGATTATTGACCCCCTCTTGCCACAAACAGCCACTTAAATCTTCATCGGCTCATATCGTTATTATTGGCGGAGGCTTCGGGGGTGCAACAGCTGCCAAAACGATTAAAAAACTAGACCCTACCATCCAAGTCACTTTAATTGAACCCAACTCCCATTATATTTCTTGCCCTGGTAGCAATTGGGTCTTTGCAGACTTCAAGAAAATCCATTCACTGGTTTTTAATTACAGCACTCTTTCTCGCTTATACCACGTAAATGTTATTCATCAAGTAGCCAACCATATTGACCCTAAAAAACAATCCATCACACTTAACAATCAACAAGAAATACATTACGATCGTCTTATTATTTCCCCTGGCATTGATTTTCAATGGAATAATATAAGTGGCCACAATGCATCCACCAGCCACCTCATCCCTCACGCATGGAAAGCTGGGCAACAAACCATTCTTTTAAACAACCAAATCAAAAACATGCGTAATGGTGGTACCGTTATTATTTGCGCCCCACCCAATCCATTTAGATGCCCACCAGGCCCTTATGAACGTGCCAGCATGATTGCCCACTATCTAAAAAGACACAAACCCCGATCAAAAATATTAATTCTTGACCACAAAAGTCAATTTTCAAAACAAACGTTATTTATTGCTGGTTGGAAAAAATATTATGGCTATGGCACATCTAATAGCTTAATTGAATGGCATTCAATGCCTGACAATCCAATTATAAATATTGATGTCAAAAAGAAAATACTAGAAAGTGATTTTGGCGATAAATTTACAGCCGATGTTATCAATTATATTCCCCCTCAAAAGGCGGGAAATATTGCATTTTCCACAGGGCTTTGTGACGACACAGGCTGGTGTCCAGTTACTCACCAAACGAGCGAGTCAACCATTCATCCCAAAATACATGTCATAGGTGATGCATCGACCCACTCTCCTTTACCAAAATCAGCCTTTGCTGCCAATGCAGAAGCTAAAACTTGTGCATTCTCAATCGTCAATATTCTTAATAACCAGCCTCTGCTCGAACCTACATGGATTAACACCTGTTACAGCTTATTAACTGAGGATCAAGGAATATCAGTGGCAATGGTTTACAAACTAAATTCGAAGGGAAAAATATATAAAGTTGAGGGGGCGGGTGGAATATCAAAAAAAACAGACAAACAGTCACTTTCATACGAAGCAACATATGCTAAGCAGTGGCTTAAAAACATTACTCTTGATAGTTTTTTTTAACGGATTAAACCACTTAAAAGCAAAGCCCTGCCTAAGAATAAAAGAGTTTTCATTACCGTAGCACCATGCTTATTTAAGTCGACTAAAAAACTCAAAATGTGTTCATATTTCTGATAATATATAACAAATTTTTTTACAAATCCCCAACAGGAAAACACCATGACATTTGTTGTTACAGAAAACTGTATTAAATGTAAATTCACTGATTGTGTTGATGTATGCCCAGTGGATTGCTTTCATGAAGGACCAAATTTTTTAGTCATTGACCCAGATGAATGTATAGATTGCACATTATGTGAGCCAGAATGTCCTGCGGATGCTATATTCGCAGAGGATGAACTTCCCGAAGGACAAGAAAAATTTATTGAAATTAATGCAGAATTATCAGCTGGGTGGCCTGTTATTACAGAAGTTAAAGATGCATTGGAAGATGCAGATGAGTGGAATGGAAAGCCAAATAAAACAGAACTTTTAGAAAAATAAATAGCTGATGGTTTTATAAGTTTTAAATGCTACTAGTCGAAAGAGTAGCATTTAAAATTAGACATTTAACATAATAGTTAAGGACGTACACTCTAAAATATAGGCTGATAAAACTTTAATCATTTGACGTAAAATAGGTGTTAGGGGAAAGAATGATTTTGATAAAGTGAGTCAGGTTTTCTGTTATTCTTTTTATCCAAAATTAATTTTTGCTTCTAAGTCATTCCTTGAATCTGCATTTTTCAATGCCTCTTCCATACTAATCTTCTGAGCTTGGTATAGATCATATAAAGCATCATCAAAAGTTTTCATTCCTTTACTGCCACTGGATTTCATGGCTTCTTTGATTTCATTTAAATCACCCTTTAAAATTAAACTTGATATATGAGGGGTGTTTATTAATACTTCAATTGCAGCACAACGCTTACCATCTGGTGTAGGGATAAGGCGTTGAGAAATGACACTATTCATATTAATGGCAAGATCCATAAAGAGCTGTTTATGTTCTACTTGGGGGAACATGTTGATGATTCTTTCCATTGCCTGATTGGCATTGTTTGCGTGCAATGTAGAAATACACAAATGTCCTGTGTTGGCTAATTCTAATGCGGCCGACATGGTTTCTCGATCTCTAATTTCACCAATTAAAATGACATCAGGCGCTTCGCGTAAACTGGCTTTTAAGGCACTAGCATATGATTCAGTATCTATCCCTACTTCGCGTTGGTTGACAATGGACTTTAAATTAGGGTGAGAAAACTCAACAGGATCTTCGATTGTTAATATATGCCCAGCAGAATTTGCATTGCGGTGATTAATCATGGCAGCAAGGGAAGTAGACTTTCCTGACCCAGTACCTCCTACCAATAACAATAAACCACGTTTTGCTAAAATTAATTCTGACAATGTGTCGGGTAACCCTAAGTCTTTAGGTTTAGGAATAATGGATGGAATTAAACGTAGAACTAAGCCTACCGTTTTTCTCTGATAAAATGCATTCACTCGAAAGCGAGCACTACAATCTTCCAGGTTGATGGCAAAGTCTAAGTCTTTTGTTTTTGTAAACTCAGTTTTTTGATTTTCATCCATAATGCTAAAAGCAGCTGATTCAGCTAATTCAGGCGTTAATAAATATTTATCTAGTTCAATAGCAACCCCAGATATTTTAGCCTTGATAGTGGATCCGACCGTTATAAATAAATCAGAGGCATCTAGCTTAACCATTTCTATCAAATATGGCATGATATCTAAAACTGGATCTGGTGTTTCGCCTAATACTTGGACATTACTTAAATCAATTTGGGCTTTCTCAGAGCGTTTATCTAGGGTAATTAATACGGTTATGGACTCGTCAGATTCTTTATCAGCTTGAACGATAAAAGTTTTTCCTGATGAATTATAAGCAAGACGAACAGTTTTATAATTGTCTATATCTTTTTGTTGGTTTTCATTCAGTATAGTAGCAATGAATTGATTCATGAATTCGGTTGTTAAGACCGTATTCCCAACTACTTTTTCTTGATCTAACAATCGAAGGCTAGGCTCTTTATTGGCTTTTAAAATCAAACAGTCGGCTTCTTTTTCTAACAGTAATTTTAAATAAGGTGATAAGTCCATAATTGTATAGATTTTTTAAGAGTAAATAACGAATGACGTTTTTGTATGTAAATAGAAGTTCAGCTATATTTTAGTAGAAAAGCTACATATGATGATTATGGTCATCATCTTCCTGCATTTCTAGCGATAGCCCTCCGGTTTCTTTGCTTTCCCCACCTGATAACTTGATTTGTAGACGTAATTCATTTTGTGAGTCAGCATTTTTTAGTGCTTCGTCATAACTTATTGTGCCTGCTTGATAGAGCTCTAATAAAGCTTGATCAAAAGTTTGCATGCCTAGTTCGCGGGATTTGGCCATAATTGGCTTCATGCCGCTGATATCACCTTTAGCAATTAAATCTGAAATTAATGGCGTGTTGATTAAAATCTCGATAGCAGCGGTGCGACCACCGTCAACAGTCTTAACTAAACGCTGGGAAATGATTGCACGTAGATTAAGTGAAATATCTTGCATTAATTTTTCATGAACTTCGTTAGGGAAAAAACCAAGAATACGGTCAACAGCTTGGTTAGCATTATTGGCATGTAAAGTTGCCATGGCTAAATGACCTGTTTGAGCAAACTCCATACCAAAATCCATGATTTTAGAGTCTCTTATTTCTCCTAGAACAATCACATCGGGTGCTTGTCGTAAAGTGTTGTGAAGAGCGATTTCCCAGTCCTGAGTATCAACTCCAACTTCTCGTTGCATCATGATGCAATTTTTATGGACGTGAACATATTCAATAGGGTCTTCAATAGTAATGATGTGACCATAGCTTGTTTCATTTCTATAATCAATCATTGCTGCCATTGATGTCGATTTGCCAGAGCCCGTTGCCCCAACCATAATAATTAGGCCGTTTTTATGTGAAATAATTTGTTTTAAAACTTGAGGCAGTTTAAGTTTATCAAAATTTGGAATTTCTGCTGCAATAACACGGAGAACAAGTCCTTGGCTACCTTGTTGAACATAAGCATTTACTCTAAATCGGCATAAATTCGGAGGGGAAATAGCAAAATTACATTCCTGAGTTTCTTCAAATTCCCTGAGTTGCTTATCGTTCATAATACACTGAGTGAGTGCTTTAGAGTCTTCAGCTGATAATGGATCTTTGGAAATGGGGGTCATCACGCCTTTAGCTTTAATTGCGGGAGGAAATCCAGTCGTTATAAATAAGTCAGACCCATCTTTATGCAATAGGACTTGAAGTAACTTAATCATAAACGCCATAGCGTCATTTCTTTCCATTATGAACTCCTTTGATTTTTTTAAGATAACGCGGTATATAAATACCCTCAATAGTATTGAGTTAAGTGTAGCTTAGTTGGGTTTAAAAGCAGAAAATAATAAGTTTTTGCATGAGTAAAAGGAGCCTATATTTGTATTTTTTTACTAAAAGAAAGATCAGTGCAAGGTATAATTAAGTGAACTATTAACATTAATTAGGCGTTATGAGTAAGCAAAGAAAAGCAGTAGCATTGATTTCTGGAGGATTGGATTCCTTATTAGCAGCTAAAACAGTTATAGAGCAAGGCGTACACGTTGAAGGAATAAATTTTTTTACGGGTTTTTGTGTTGAAGGGCACACTCATGCAATTAGAAAAAAAGATAAGGATAAGCCTAAAAGAAATAATGCGTTATGGTCAGCAGAGCAGCTAGGAATAAAATTACATATTATTGATGTGATTGATGAATATAAAGATGTACTTATTAATCCTAAGCACGGTTATGGTGCCAATATGAACCCATGCTTAGATTGTAAAATATTTATGGTTCATAAAGCGAAAGAATGGATTAAAGAAAATGACTTTGATTTTATTATTACAGGAGAAGTCATTGGACAACGTCCCATGTCACAAAGAAAAGATACCATGCCAGTGATTGCAAAAGAATCAGGAGCGGATGAGTTGTTATTGCGTCCGTTATGTGCAAAAAACTTACCGATGACTTTACCTGAACGAGAAGGGTGGATTGATCGAGAAAAATTACATGACTTTAGTGGTCGCACACGAAAACCTCAGATGGCACTGGCTGGAGACTTCGGATTTGAAGACTTTGCCCAACCTGCAGGAGGTTGTTGTTTTTTAACAGATAAAAGTTATTCTGATAAACTAGTGGATTTATGGTCTGCCCGTGGAGATAAAGAATACGATCTGGATGATATTATGTTATTAAAAGTGGGTCGCCATATACGACCTAATAATAACTTTAAAGTTATTGTTGCCAGAGAAGATGGTGAAGCTCGGTTTATGCAAGGCTACAAAAAAGAATTTATAAATATGAATTGTGCAAGTCATAGAGGGCCATTGGCTTTAATTGATGGTAAGCCAACGAAGGAAGACTTGGTTGTGGCTGCACAGATAGTTGCAAGATATGGTCAGGGGCGTGATGCTGAAAAGGTTGATGTGACTATCAGAGAAAAAGAGGGGGTAGAGAGTCAGATCCTAGTCACTCCTTTTAAAGCAGATGAAATACCACAAGAGTGGTTTGTCTAATGGCAAAAGAAACCTTAAATGCAAAACGATTACTGTGCCCTTTACCGGTGATTCGTACGCAAGATAAAGTTAAAACAATGAATAAAGGCGATGTGTTAGAAGTGGTTTGCACTGACCCGGGTGTCTTACAAGATATTCCTGCTTGGTGCAGAATTAATGGGCATCAGTTGTTGGAAACATTGTCTGAGGAAATGGAATATACCATCATTTTAGAAGTAGGATAGCTATGGCAGAAGTTTATGATGCTGAGAAGATTTTAAAATTAAAGACCCGAGTTACTTATGTTGGTGCTTTAGTTAATGTTTTTTTAACATTGCTTAAAATTGGCTTTGGAATATTAGGTCAGTCAGCTTCATTAATTGCTGATGGTGTTCATTCTTTATCAGATTTAGTCAGTGATTTTTTAGTTATTGTGGCGATTAAATTAGGCAGTAGAGAAGCCGATCACGATCATCCTTATGGTCATCGCCGATTTGAAACGATTGCAACTGTTTTACTGGGAATTGGGTTGATCATTGTTGCAGGGGGTATTGCTTGGGACTCAAGTGAACGGCTGCTTCATACAGAAAAACTACTTATTCCTACTCAAGAAACGATGGGTATAGCAATTATTTCTATTTTAGCGAATGAATGGTTATATCACTACACTAAACGAATAGGCAGGAAAACACGATCAAAGTTATTGCTGGCAAACGCATGGCATCATCGAAGTGACGCTTTTTCTTCTATTATCGTCTTGTTTGGTATTGGTGCCGTTTTAATGGGGTATCCATTTGCAGATGTTATTGCAGCCATTATTGTTGCTTTAATGATTGCAAAAATGGGGTTGTCATTAGTCTTGGATAGTATTAAAGAGTTAGTGGACTCCTCTTTACCAGAAATTTTTGTAAAAGACATTACCCGTACTATAAAGCAAACGGGGGGAGTACAAGGCATTCATTTATTGCGTACTCGACAAATGGGAGAAGATGCGTATGTGGATGCACATATTGTGGTAAATTCTCGTATTAGTGTTTCGGAAGGGCATATGATTGGAGATACTGTTAGAGATAATATAAAAGCCGAGTATGATGATGTGGCCGATGTTTTGGTGCATATTGACCCTGAAGACGACGAATTTAAAGATCCAGATAAAAAACCACTGTCGCGCAAACAAGTACAGGGTTATTTAGATCAATATTTTGCTGAGCACCTTCATTCGGTAGATGATTTTAGAATTCATTATTTAGATGGAATGGTTGAAGTTGAGGTGGTATTACCTCATGGAATGTTTAATCAACCTCAACAAATTGAGTGGATTAAAAAGCAGTGTACATCGATTGAAAAAGATGTGGAAATGATTGAAAAAGCTTATGTGTTCTTTAAAGTTTAACTAAGGTTTAAAAAATGGCTGTCGGAAATGTCAATTTTCCTGAAATGAATAAAGTTTCAGGGATAAAATTAGGTACAAGCAACGCAGGTATTAAGCAAACGGTAAGAGATGATGTTCTTATTGTGGAAATGGCTGTCTCAGCAACATGTGCAGGCGTGTTTACCCAAAATGCATTTTGTGCTGCTCCGGTACATATAGCAAAAAAGCATCTGCAACAATCACCAAGATGGCTTTTGGTTAACTCCGGAAATGCAAATGCTGGTACAGGTAAACAAGGCATGACGGACGCTGAATCTAGTTGTGCTTCCTTAGCTGCTATTTTAAAAGCAAGATCTCAGCAAGTTTTACCCTTTTCAACAGGCGTTATTGGCGAAAATTTACCGGTAGAGAAAATAGAAGCGGCTTTGCCGGCGGCGGTTAATATTTTGAGTGAGGATAATTGGGATAAAGCAGCTCATGCAATTATGACAACGGATACCTTTGCGAAAGGAGCTTCTTCTGTGATTGAAATAGAGGGGCAATCTATTACTATCACAGGAATCTCAAAAGGTGCTGGAATGATTCAACCTAATATGGCAACTATGTTGGGCTTTGTTGCAACTGATGCAAAAATTAGTCAGTCCCTTTTGCAAAAATGTTTATCAACTGCAGCTGAGGAATCATTTAATCGGATAACTGTTGATGGTGATACATCAACAAATGATGCTTGTATCTTAATGGCAAGTGGTTGCTCCTCGGCACCCGAAATTATCGAAAATAATGAAAATTACAGGGTGTTTTCAAGAGCAGTTATAGAGGTTTGCAAACGGTTAGCTGAATTAATTATCAGAGATGGAGAGGGGGCGACCAAGTTGATGCGAATACGTGTTGAAGAGGCTTTTAGCAAGGAAGAGGCTTTATTAGTCGGAAAAACAATTGCTCACTCACCTTTGGTAAAAACCGCTTTTTTTGCTAGCGATCCTAACTGGGGACGTATTTTGGCCGCTGTTGGGCGTTCAGGTATTGAAAAAATGGATTTAGATAAGATTGAAGTTTATCTGGATGATGTTTGCATTGTAAAGAATGGAGGTCGTGAAAATAGTTATACAGAAGAACAAGGGCAGAGTGTGATGGATAAAGAAGAAATTCTTGTTCGAGTAGTACTAGGGCGAGGGTCATTTATAGAGGAAGTACTAACCTGTGATTTTTCTTATGATTATGTTCGTATCAATGCGGAGTATAGAACCTAAATTATAAAAAGGTTTTGTCCGCCAATCTTTCATGTCTTACATATTTTATTATTTAGTTATCTTCATAGCGGATTAAAGTCTGCCTTATTCAGTAAAGTTAGAAATATGAGCATTAATAAACCCGTGCATGTTGCTGTCGGAGTTATAAAAAACAATCAAGGGCATGTGTTAATCTCATTTAGACATAAATCATCTCATCAAGGTGGTTTATGGGAGTTTCCTGGGGGTAAGATCGAGCCTAAAGAGACGGTTGAACAGGCGCTAGCAAGAGAGCTAAAGGAAGAGCTTGGTATTTTTGTGGAGGCATCAATTCCTCTGATCAAAATTAGACATCAGTATACGGACTTAGAGGTATTACTTGATGTTAGGGAAGTGACTTTGTTTTCAGGTAACCCAAGTGGGATTGAAGGACAAGAGGTTAATTGGGTAGATCCCGATCAGCTTTCTAATTACAAATTTCCAGAAGCAAATTATCCTATTATCACTGCTGCAAGATTACCTAACGAGTATGCAATTTTAAATGGAGCAGATATTGAAAATTTGTTGAAAGACTTGAATTTAATCTTAAATAAAGGCGGTAAGTTAATTCAAGCAAGAGTAAAAGCTTTGTCTGGTAAAGAAGTGATTACATTTTTTAAACAAGCTATTCCTTTATGCGAAAAAAATAGGGCATGTTTGCTTGTTAATTCAGCAGTTAAAAATGCAGATATAGTTGGTGTAAGTGGTATCCATTTGACTGCAATGGACTTATTAGCATTAAAGCAAAAGCCCACAGGATATATTTGGGTTTCTGCATCTTGTCATAACTTACAAGAATTACAGTATGCAGAGAAAATAGGTGTGGATTTTGTAGTTTTAGCCCCAGTATTACCAACCAAAACACACATTGATGCGAAACCGCTTGGGTGGGAATGTTTTAAAGAAATAGTTAGTCAAGTAAACCTGCCTGTTTTTGCGTTGGGAGGGATGAAAAAGGGAGATAAGCGGGCTGCACAAGAATTTGGTGCCCAAGGGATAGCTGGGATTACAACCTTTTTGAAAAGTTAATAGAGCGTGCTTTTGTATAGTCTACTTTAAATCATGAGAGCAGACAGCTCGTAAAGAACTTAAGTTGTTGATTGTTATTTTTTTTCGTTGGACGGTTATCAATCCCCCGTTTTGAAGATGCTGTAGCATTCTGCTGGTGGTCTCTAGAGTTAAGCCCAGATGATTTCCCATTTCTTGTCGAGAGAGAGGGAGGTTAAAAGATAAAGAAGAAAATCCACGCTTATTTAAACGATCTGAAAGGTTAATCAAAAACAATGCAACTTTTTCTTCAGCAGGTCTTTTATTAGAAACAACCTGGTTTTGGGATTCACAAATGGATTCGCTGGAATGTTTAAAAAGTTCGCGAGCAATAGACGGAACTTGTTGGCATAAAGTTTCAAATTGTTCGGCAGGTAGTGGTAGTTCACAATAAGTCATAACATCTAAAGCGATAGCTGAGCAATTATATTTTTTATTATTTAAGCCGTCAAACCCCACTAATTCACCAGGTAATAAAATATTGAGAATATGTTCATTACCCTCAGTATCATTGGCAACTAATTTAGCTGTCCCTGATTTAATAGCAATAATCCCTTTGAATGGATCACCTTGTCGGTAGATGTATTCACCTTGTTGTAAAATGGAACTTTTTTTTATAATACTGTTTAAGTTTTCGATTTCTTGTTGGGATAAACCACGAGGGAGGCAGATTGTATCCAAGTTACAATTATTACAGCTGATCTGAAAATCTTTGAATAACTCGTCCATTTCATCTCCTCAAATTAAGAAAAATTTTTAATTTATTTTTTTAAAATTATGTAGTAAATATGCCTTTAGTTGATTTATGTCAAAAAGTATTAGCTTAAAGACCTATAAGATATGAATCAAGTTCAGTATTGTATAGAACTTCAAAGCTAGAAAGCTCTTGTCAGCTTTTAATATTAATAGCTTGCTTTTTAGAATACAAAATTATCTTATTATAATTAAGGGGATTTCAAAAATGAAAAAAGTATTAAAAAAAACAAATGTCATTATTTTATTAATAGCTAGTATGTCGTTAGCATTAGTTGGTTGTGGTACCGGTTCTGATAGTGCTGGTATGGGGGCACAATCATCTCAGTCTGCATCATTATTAAAATGATAAGCCATAACTAAACTACAGTTTGTCTCTGTGGTTAACCAACTCTGTTTAAGAGTTACAATTTTACTCTGTTAATACAAAAAAGTTAATCTTAACTTTTTTCCTTTCTTCAATGATACCTATTATTCATCGTAAGATGATAAATGGGTAACTCCATTATTTTTTATGGATCAGTTGAGCTGAATTTTTTGATGAAGTTTTTTTATAGAAAGATATTAATTGTAATACCATTCAAAAAAATTCTTCTTTTAAATTAATAAGGCTCAACTGCTTTTTTTATTCTAATTCATCCGAGCTTTTTATGACAAGTAGTTCATAAAAAGTTGTACTAATGGAAAAAAGGAATGATAGTCGAAATATGTATTTGTTGGTATTTCTAGCCTATCTCTCTCTATAAATAGGCTTTAGACATGATATAGTGCTGCGAATGACATGTCCTGTGCTGATCTGTATGTGGGGCGCTGGGTTAGAAGGTAGGGGGAATTATACCTTTACTCGGTTGTTTTGTTCATTACTTCCAATGTCTCTTCAAGGCATATAATTTTATCATTAGCAATTCCATCTAGGGTTGTTTGAACAAGTCTACATTCATACATAAAAAATGGTTCTTTTTTTATGTACTGAAGATGTTGCTTTGACTAAGTAAGGTAACGCGTAATAAATAACCCACCACTAATTCACTAGGGGATGAATAGTCACACAATATTTTGGTGGTGAAGCATGTCTGTCTAATCTGTCTGAAATAACTTT
>JAGLDH010000105.1 GCA_023145835.1 Methylococcales bacterium | reverse complement strand
ACAGGAAAGTCTCTGGCTGACCTTATGTCTGCTCTGGTGGCTCGATTAGTTCCTGGGTAAGAATGATATGGGAACACTGATGATTTGTTAACAAAATTGATTACAATTAATAACTATAGTTTACTTCTTTTCTTTGTTAGAATTATAAACAAATCAATCAATTATATATGTGAACAAATTGTTTCAAAATTACAATAAATCGCAATTCCCTTAAAAAAACTAAAGAGGATATAAATAAATAGTTTTAGTACCAGAATCCACACTATATAAACCAATGAGATATGGCCAGACAAAGTTACAATAATCTATAAACAGCTATTATATCTAGACTTTAGATGTTAGTGTACTACCAAAATATAAACTTAAAAAATAAAAACACATCAAATAAAATAACCTGTTACGGATTAAGCTATTGTTTTTTATACACGATAAATCTTTAATATTTACTCTTTTAAAATACAATGTGAATATGCTTTATATATTTATTATATGACATTGATATATAATAAAAATATGATCAATAGATACTTAGGCTTTCAACTAAACAAGGTTTCTATTTGAACAATAGGAAAATCAGTTTTGCTATAATATAACGCTTTTTAAAAAGAAAAATGTCAATGATAAGTAAAAAATTTTAGATTTAGCTTAACCTTTGTTTTATAAGATTCAAATATCTAGGCGATATACTAAATACAAATACTTGAATACGGTAAAATTCACACTTAAAGAAAACTTACATCACCTAAAATTTATGATATATTTGCACCCGTTCACAGATTATATAGAGTTTTTATTGAAAAGAGAGAAGGACTATTTAGGCTTGTTGAGGAAAAACACAAAGGAATTTAGGCATGATATATACTAATTGGTTAAATAACTATACTGATTTAAGGTTTTCTACTGCAATTGCTGAAACAGTTGGAATAACTGGCTTAAGTATGATACTGGGGTATTGGTTTCTCCCCACTACGCCTTTTTTCGCCACTCAAGGGTTTTCTTGGCTTATTATTGGTCCATTATTGATTGGTTTACGCTATGGACTACTCTTCGCACTATTTAGCGTATTACTAATAATCGAAATATTATTTTTAGCGCGAGGATCTCAGTTACCATGGGCAGACGGCTCACTACCAACAATCGGATTTGCATTAATAGCAATTGCCTTTATCGCTGGTGAGTTCAGAAATTATTGGGAACGGAAGCTAAAAAGATTACGCGCTTCTGTACAATATCTTGATGAACGTCACAATGAAGCTTGTAGTGCATTTAATATCATGAAAGTTTCTCATGAGCGATTAGAAGAATCAATTGTTTCACAGGTAAGCCTAAGAGATAACGTTCTAAATGTACGTAAACTAATAATGGATTCAAATCTACATAACGGTTCTTTGACAGATGCTGGGTCAATTATTTTAAGAATCTTATCCGAATATGGAGATATTCAATCAGCTACTTTATATAAAATAGAAAAAAACCACCACATAGTTTCTGATGCCATTGCTTCAATTGGAGACTCTATAACACTCAATTTGATGGATCCACTATTAACAGAAGCCATTAAAATGAAGAAAACCGTATCTCTCCAAGATCACTCAAATGATAAAAAACATTATAATGGGTTGCTTTTGTTAGCAGTGCCCTTGACTGATGTTTTTGGAAATTTATTGGGAATTATAGCCGTCAATAAAATGCCTTTCCGCAGCTATACTCCTGAAAAAATAAAATTAATATCTATTTTATCTGTCTATATTGGTGATTTTTTTGCGCAGAGTATATCCCCTGCCTTTATGGAAATTAAAAATGAAGAGTTTCGTAATTTTTTATTACAAGTTCAGCGATGCATACAAAATGTTGCTACTTATAATGTTCCATCTTCTATCGTATGTTTTGAATTTAAAAACCAACAAAATTTTGAAATGACGAAAATGCAGTTTTTGGAAAAAAAACGTTGCTTGGATCAAGCATGGATTGAACCCAATAAATATGGAAATCAAGTGATTTTTTTACTATTACCATTGACTAATAGCTTAGCAGTTAACTCATTTAAAACACGCTTGGAACGTTTACTTGATGAAGACTTTTCTTTTCAGAATTTTCAAGCTGCAAATATCTCATTTCATCAACATGACCTTTTGCCGATAGATAATGTAATAGATGTTATGAACTTATTGACTGCACAATTAGAGACGGATAAACCACCTCATATGAAAGTTATTGAAAAGAAACGATATGCAATTAGCCAATAACAATGTTATCTCATACTGGAAAACAAGTCAGCCAGAGATACAACTAGCAATATTATTATTTATTGCTGGCTTTGGTTTAGAGCTTTGGGCGCTGCATTTATTATTAAATAATATGTTGCTTAAAGCCTTGATAATTCACGTTTTCGCAGCACTTCACACACCTTGGCCGCTTTGTAAATTCATGCCAAAACATTTTCGAATAAACTATGGGGTTTTGCTTTTACTATTTACGCTATGTTTATTTATTCCACTCGTTTCCGGAATATGCCTTTTAATATCATTTAGTTTAGGACTTTATAATCCAAAATCTATAAATAAAAAATTTCTCAAAGTAAATAATCTACCTACCCCACCAGGAGAAGGAACTGCAAACACACTTAGTTTTTCTCCATTTTCTAGTGGTCTCATCATAGGAACGTTAAAATTTTCTCAAGATGAAGATAAGCGAATTAAGGCTGTATTAGCAACACGACAAATGGAAAATCAAACTTCAATTCCTTTACTTCGTATCGCTTTACTTGATTCTTCGGATGAAGTACGTTTATTAGCTTTTTCAATGCTTGATAATAAACAAAAAAAAATTGACACCATCATCCATAGAGAGCTGATGAAATTAAGATCAAGCAAACTTCAACCTGATGAAAAAAAATCTATCCATCAGACTCTTGCTGAAGCATTTTGGGAGTTATCTTATTCAACATTAGCTGAAGGTCGTGTTCGTGTTCATACATTAAACTCAGCTAAACAACATGTAATAGAAGCATTAAAAATTCAAAACAATGAAGCTGGATTGCATTTATTACATGCCCGAATTGCGATACTGCTAAATTCTTATGAAGAAGCTTCAAATGCATTAACACTTGCAAATACTTATGGAGTCTCTAATATAAAAATAGCATCATACCGAGCAGAAATAGCTTTTGAACTAAAACAATTCAATGAAGTTAGCCAACATATTCAAATCATAGATAAGCTAGCACAAAATAATATGATTTTAAATGGAATCGTTAGACAATGGATTTAAATGATTTTTCTAAGTTACCTAAAAATAAAAAAGCAGATATTGCACTCGTTTTAGAAGGGACTTATCCATTTATTCGAGGAGGGGTTTCGAGTTGGGTTCATCAAATTATCTGTGGACTACCTGAGATAGAATTTGCACTCATCTTTATTGGTGACAAAAAAGAAAATTATCCAGAACTCAAATATGATTTACCAGATAATGTTGTTCATTTATCCTGCTTTTATATCATGGAACAAACAAAGGTTCCTGATCCGAAGCCAAGAAAAGGAAATAAACAAGCTTTTTCGCAAATTAGAGCGATGCATGACAATTTTCAATATACACATGATATTAATTTTGATCATCTAATTGGAAAAGTTATTGAAAATTTAACAAATCATAAATTGGTTAACTATAAAGATTTCCTTTATAGCGAAGAAGCCTGGTCTTTTATTACTGAACGTTATCATGCGAATGCAAATGATACAGCATTTCTGAGTTATTTCTGGACTATAAGAGCAATGCATGTTCCAATTTTTGCATTGCTTAATGCACTTAATAAGATTCCTGATGCTCATGTATATCATACTATTTCAACTGGGTATGCAGGATTATTTAGCGTAATGCTTCGTCATACTAAAAATACTCCTGTTATTCTGACTGAACATGGTATTTATACAAAAGAAAGAAAGATTGAGCTATCTCAAGTAGACTGGATTAATGATGCTCATGAAGGAGCAGGATCTGGATTAGATGTGGATTTTGGTTATTTAAGACGACTATGGATTCGTTTTTTTGAAAGTATAGGAAGAATAACTTATAGCACTGCAGATTCAGTTTATGCAATTACGGAAGGAAATCGTCGTAAACAGATTGCTGATGGAGCAGATCCTGAAAAAGTTTCTGTCGTATCAAATGGAGTAGATTTAGATCAATTTAAAACGGTTAGAGAATCACGCCCAAACAAACCACCATTAATCGTAGGATTTATTGGTCGAGTTGTTTCTATTAAAGATGTCAAAACTTTTATCAGGGCAATACGGACTGTTAGTGATGAATTCCCCGAAATGCAGGCTTGGATTATCGGTGGAGAAGATGAAGATCCTACTTATGCCTCTGAATGTAGAGATTTAGTAAATAGTCTTGATTTAGAAGAAACAATAATTTATAAGGGCTTTTGTAATGTTGCAGATGTAATGAAAGATATTGGAGTCGTCGTTTTATCTTCTATTAGTGAAGGCTTACCGTTAGTTATACTTGAAGCTTTTGCCAGTAGTCGACCTGTCGTTTCTACAGATGTTGGAGCTTGTAGGGAGTTGATAGAAGGTGGAACTGATGAAGATAAAAAATTAGGAATTGCCGGGGCAGTTGTAAATATAGCTGATTCAGAAGCACTCGCTCAACAAATTTCTCGCTTTTTCTCAGATTCTGAATACTGGCAGAAAGCATGTGTTTCTGCAGAGAAAAGAGTAGAAAAATATTTTAATCAAGATGTACTGTTTCAAAAGTATCGAAAAATTTATAATGCGGTATTGGATCACTAATGGCTGGAATAGGATTTGAACTACGTAAATTTTTACAAAAAGATAGTTTTTTAGGTTTTTTTCAAGCTTATGGCTATGCAGGTATAATTAACTCTGGGCCATGGGTACTTTCTATTCTTGGTGTTGTGTCTATTGGTATACTAAGTATTAGTTTAAATACCGATGTAAGGTTGGTGACTGCTTTTCTTATCTCAGTCACATACCTCATAGCATGTTCAATTATTTTAGGCGGTTGGTTGCAGCTAATGTTTACTCGCTTTGTCTCCGACTTATTGTTTGCTGACCAAAAAGAAGATGTTTTACCTAATTTAATGGGTGCATTACTAATAACAACAATGACTAGCTTATTGGTTTCTTCACTATTTTGGCCATTATTTATAGATACCTCACTAGGCTATCGCTTAATAATGCTAAGTAATTTAATGGTGTTGAGCAATATTTGGATTCTAGTAGTCATGCTTTCTGGCTTACGCTCTTATAAACTCATATTAGGTACTTTTTTTGTTGGTTATAGCCTGTCTATCTTAGTTGCATTGCTACTAAGAAACTATGGGGTAGAAGGTTTATTAGCTGGCTTTTGTATTGGTCAGTCAGTTATGATGTATTTAATGCTAGCATTGTTAGTCCGAGAATACCCATCAGATAGATTACTTGATTTTAGTTTTCTACATAAAAAAAAGGCTTTCTATAGTCTTGCTGCAACTTCGATTATTTATAACTTTGGTATCTGGGCAGATAAAATTATATTCTGGTTTAATCCTTTAACCTCTGAAGCAATCATTGGTCCTATAAGAAGCTCTTCTACTTATGATCCTCCTATTTTTATTGCCTATTTGGCAATCATCCCAGGCATGGCAGCATTTTTACTGCGTATGGAAGCAGATTTCGTTGATGATTATGATGCTTTTTTTAATGCTATCAAAAAAGGTGAGTCATTAACTACTATTCAGCGATTAAAAAAGGACATGATTACTACTATTGAGACAAGTATTTTAGAAGTTTTTAAAATACAACTTATAACTGCAATCACTCTAATTTATACTGCAGATCAGATCTTAGTGTATTTTGGGTTTTCGGATATCTATTGGACTCTTTTTGTTGTGTATGTCATTGCTGTCAGTATTCAAGTACTTCTATTAGCTATCAATAACATTTTATATTACCTAGATAAGCGAAAAATGACTTTACTATTAGCAATTCTTTTTGCTGTTTCAAACATTATATTTACGACTATATCTCAATATTTTGGATCTTTATTTTATGGTGTTGGTTATGCTAGCTCAATATTACTAACATTAATCGTAGGGGTTTATTTGGTCTATCAAACATTAAATAAGTTAGAATATGAAACTTTTATGCTCCAACGTTAAGAGACAGCAAATTATTTGACCAATTTAACACCCTATTTGTCACATTATCATTAATACAAGAATACAATTAATGGATTCATCTGCATTTTTTTATGGTAAAAATTTACCTTTATACCAACTTGAAAAATATCAATGTGTTGTCGTAGAACCAGAAAATATAACACCCAAAGAACTTGTTTTTTTAAAGAATAAAGGTATCAGTGTATATGCATACCTAAGCATTGGTGAAGTGGAAATTAATACCTCTTGGTTCAAAGAGTGTAACAAAAACTGGGTTCTTGGCGTTAACAAAAGCTGGAATAGTCGAGTCATGGATATGAGTAGTAATGACTGGTGTGATTTTTTAATTCATAACAGAGCAAATGATCTTTGGCAAAGAGGATATCAAGGTTTTTTTTTTGATACGATTGACAGTTATCGATTGTATACTAAAACAACAACAGGATTATTGACACAACAACTTGGAATAATCAACTTAACAAGAGCAATAAAACAAGAATTTTCAGGTGTACATTTATTATTCAACAGAGGTTTTGATATTTTAGATGAGGTGTCAGATTTAATTGATGGTATCGTTGCAGAATCTTTATTTACTAGCTGGAATCCACAAGCATCTCTATATCAAACAGTTCCACAGAGTGATTATGAATGGCTTCTTGAAAAATTATTCATGGTTCGAGATAAATATAAATTACCAATTACTGTCATTGATTATTTACCTGATAATCAACAAGAACGTAGAATGGAAATAGCTAGAAAAATTTTTGATCTACAATTTACTCCTTGGGTAAGTACAATGGCACTAAATACTATGGGTGTTGGCACACCAGATTTAACCCGTTAATTTGGAATAATATACGTATACGATTGTATATACTTCGCGCGGTCAAGTTTTTGGTTGGCAGGATTTTGTTAATAGTCGCGTTACTGAAATAGTTCTATAGTTTGTTACTATTATAAACAGTCATTCCATAAAAAATTATTAACTATATTGAAAAATACAAGAATAAAGATCTTTAAGGTTTTAACACAAGCAGCTATTAAGAACCCATAGCAATAGATTGTTGTTCTAGTTCACACTATTACTAGTAACGATTACCAAAAAAATAAATATATTGATGTTTATTTCTAAAAAAAATAATCAATACCATACCTGCTACAAACCCTCCAATATGAGCTCCAAAAGCCACTCCTCCCTGCTGTTCACCACTCACATAAGAACTAAATAATTGCATCGCAAACCAAAATAATAAAACAAAAAAAGCTGAAAGACGTTGAGTAAAAAAAATTATTCCTAAAGGAATAGCGACAAGAATTTGTGCTCGGGGATATAATAATAAATAGGCTCCAAGAATACCAGAAATAGCTCCACTTGCACCAATCATAGGAACAATAGATGCTGGCTCGGGCAATACTTGAGAAAAAACAGCAACGACCCCACATAATAAATAAAACAATAAAAAACGTCCATGTCCCATTGCATCTTCAATATTATTTCCAAAAACCCAGAGGTATAGAATATTACTAAGTAAATGCATCCAACTACCATGCATGAACATTGATGTAAAAATACTTAACCAAGCTGGAATCACCAACAATTCAGCAGGTAATTTTTCAATACCAACCAATGTAGCAGGCACAACACCTAAACTGAAAAACATCCCCTTTAGTTGCTCAGCTAAAGACAATTCCCAGAAAAACACTAAAATACAAGATAAAATCAATAAATAAGTAATATAAGGCGTTATTGATACTGGATTATCATCATGAATAGGAATCATTAGTTCACCTCTTTGTTCAAAAAGAACAAGTTTTAAAGTTATATAAAATTCAAACTATATTGAACAATATTTTCATTGTTAGAAACCTAAAAATAACTTTAAGTTAACTAGCCATAAACATTGCATCACCGTAACTAAAAAAACGATAAGATTGTTTTATTGCATGTTGATAAGCTTGAACGACATGATCATACCCAGCAAATGCAGAAATCAACATTAACAAAGTGGACTCAGGCAAATGAAAATTGGTTAACATTGCATCAACTGACTTAAAATGATAGCCAGGGGTAATAAATAAATCAGTATCTCCAAACCCAGCGTTTAATTGTCCAGTTATTGAAGCTGATTCTAATGCCCTTACCGCTGTTGTACCAATTGCAATAACTCGCCCTCCCCTTTCTCTAACTTGTTGAACTGCATCAACAGTTTGTTGAGAAACTGAATAATATTCCTTGTGCATGATGTGCTTAGATAAATCATCAACTCTTACAGGTTGAAATGTACCACTTCCAACATGCAGGGTAACAAATGTTTTAGTGACGCCTTTTTTCTCAATTTTTTCCATCATAGCCTGATCAAAATGTAAACCAGCAGTTGGTGCAGCTACCGCTCCAGATTGTTTAGCAAACACTGTTTGATAGCGTGTTAAATCTTCTATATTATCTGCACGGGTAATATAAGGAGGTAATGGTATGTGGCCAATCTGATCTAATAACTCCAAAATTGTTATATTCATTGTAAATTTCAGATTAAACAAATCACTTTCACGACCTGTTACACAGCAAGTAAAACCTTTCTCTAATTCTAGAATTGCTCCAGATTTTGGGGATTTACTAGAACGAATATGAGCAATAGCATGGTAATCATCTATTACTCGTTCAATTAATATTTCAACCTTACCTCCGGATTGTTTCTTTCCATATAATCGTGCAGGAATAACTTTAGTATCATTTAAGACTAATAAATCATCTTTATTAATTAAGTCAATAAAATCAACAAACTGCTGATCCGTTATTACTCCTGTTATTTTATCCATGTATAATAATCGGCTTGCAACACGCTCACCTAACGGTTTTTGAGCTATCAAATGCTCTGGCAAATGATAGTTAAAATCACTTTTTTTCATACTCCCTTTTTATTCTTTGTGTTTGGTTTAATCAATTTACTAATTATAACTGAGTTAATTACTCTACCCCATAATACTCAACAATCCCATTATTACCCCCGCTATAAACACAAAAAATAATCCAATAAAAGATAAGACACCCAAAAATAAATAAAAAGGATTGACTAATGGGCCAATACTAAAATATTGTCCAATAATATCGTCTGCTGAATTAAGAATTGAACGAATTTCGAATAATTTTTTAGCCTGTCCAAAAAAATTTAATGCACCTTTTTTACCTGATTTAGCGGCGTGCCAGCTATGTGTAACATCCCCTGATACATCATCTATTATTTCTTCTGCTATTTTCGGAATATTTTTTAAATGCTCTAAGGAAAGCCAGAATCGAAAAAGTATCAGCACGGGTAAAATGGACAAACCACTAACACTTATGCTGATGAATATAGACAAATGGTTTAAAAAAAATAAATAGAAAAATATCCAAATTACAACAATAAGTGAAATTAATAATAACACGCCTAAAGCGTCTGCTAAATCATCAACTAAGGGTAATAATCGTTGAAATGATAGTTTTAATTTACTAATTGTTGATTCGTCAAGTGCCATAAATTATTTAAATAGGTTATTTTACAGCTTTATTGATTTTCGATTTCGCCCTAATTCTAACAATTCTTCAAATCAAATAATTAACACAAGTTGAATGATATTATCAGTCATATTTGTATTAGTAGTTTTCATTTCATAAATCTACTTAAACCAATAAACCCTTAAAATTATAAACTATTCTTTATTTCAGTTCTTGATAATCAACAGATAGTTATTCAATATTCAAATCATCAAATCCATACCAATCAATTATTGTATTATCTTGGGGTTTAGCAATACTCTCACTAAAAATATCATCTAGGATATATTGTAATCCGTAAAAATTTTGACAACTAAACTCTTGATCCAATTCTTCAAATATATCTTTTACTTCAGCAATTGTATTCATAACCTCAACCTCTTATTTTTTTTAAGTTGAATTCATTGTGCCTTGATACAGACAAAATAACAGTGAGGTATTCACTGTTATTTTGTGATAAATTTACATTCCACTCTCTATTTATTAGACTCCCTACTCCGTAAAAAAATAATAGAGATTTACATCTATCAACCTAGGTCAGTTACGTTATTGAAGAGATAAAAAAAACATTCAGGTGAAAAATAAAGTTGACGAAAAAAACAAATCACAGTAAAATTCTATATCTTTACTGCTAGGGCAATCAACGCACTGCAGAAAGAAGTTTTAATATCGGGGTATAGCGCAGTTTGGTAGCGCGCCTGCTTTGGGAGCAGGATGTCGGGGGTTCGAATCCCTCTACCCCGACCAAATGAAGTTTGCGCTTGTAGCTCAGCTGGATAGAGCATCGGCCTTCTAAGCCGAGGGTCACAGGTTCGACTCCTGTC
>JAGLDH010000104.1 GCA_023145835.1 Methylococcales bacterium | reverse complement strand
TTGTGATTCCGGTTGTCGCGGGTTCAAACCCCGTCGTTCACCCCAATGATTTTAAATCTACATAAATCAAACGAATATCTTAGATTACTTTTCTACAGAAAAAGATAATATATTTAAGGTATGTACTCAATAGTATTTTTATATCCAAGCAAACCTAAATTTAATCAAAATTATCTTCTACCCGTTTCTAGTAGAGTAACAAATCTTTATTTTCACACTTCTGCAATAAAAGAGATAGTTTAAGAGTATTGCTTTTAACAATAGGTAGGTACTTAATTTATAGAGTATTTATTTTTTCAAGCCTGTTCATAGAATAGTTTAGAAAAAATATATATGATAAATGGTTTTTGATTATCTTCTTATCTGTTCTTCCTTAAATATCTTTACCATGAACGTCAAAAAAATAAAATTCACAGTTTTACACGTTATTGTCGTTTTTATTCCTGCATCAATTATTTTTTATTTTGCATTAAATGCGGGCATGTTACCTGATAATGATTACTGGGGGTTTATTTCTCACTTTCTTTCAGAGAAAGATGGGTTTTCAAGTGAAATAAGTGATTGGGTTAAGCGCGATAACGAACATTATGTACTTTTTCCAAAAATTATTTATGCTCTCAATATCATAATTACAAATGGGAACAATATAGCCTTAAGTCTTTTTACTTGGTTTATGGCAATGTTACAAGTATTGTTGCTTTATCATTTAATTCCTTTTAGACCTAATCAAAAACCAACTTTATTCTTAGCCCTACTCTTTGTCATTTCACTTTTTATTTTTAGTCCCGCACAGTCTCATAATTGGTTTTTAGGAATGAGCGGTGTTGCCTGGATTTCTGCAAATTTTTTTTCCCTAAGTGCAATATACTTTATCAGCTATTATTCAGCGACAAATCAGAATAAATATATAATCTTAACTTTCTTATTTAGTGTATTTGCTGTTGTTACATATAGCACAAGTTTGTCATTATTTCCTACCCTGATAATAGCTAGTCTATTGTTACCACTGAGACGAAAAGAACAAGTCGCTATATTTGTATTTAGTATTACAATTCTCGGCTTGTACTTATCAACCTATAATACCCCACCCGAACATCCATCTTTGAATCAACCGGGCAATACATTAGTAAGTTATTTTTTTATATTTATTGGTTCATTATTTACTAGGCAAAATGAAGTTGCCATTGTAGTAGCTTCTCTAGGTATTATGAGTTCATTATCCATGCTACTTGTTATCTATAAAAAACAAACATATTGGAAAACTATACTTCCTTGGGTCTTCATTCAATTATATGCTTGTGGTAATGCCGCGATGGCATCTTTAGCTCGTTCTGGCTTTAGTGTAGAACAAGCTTTTTCTTCTCGATATGCCTCGTTGCCTGCTCTATTCTGGATATCTTGGATTATGATTGCCACTGTATTTTGTAACCAAACTCAAAAAAAATATCGACAATTTGCTTTTATTGCTCTAATTGGTGCTAGCAGTATTTTTATTATTAAAATGTATCAAATTGGATTTAAAGTTGCCGTACCTCATCTTGAGCGAGCAAAAAATAAACAGATAACACTTGCTGCTTTATATTCACACGCCCTTGATGCCGAGTTAATTCATAAAACGCTTATACCTAACGTATCAATGGTATATATTGATACTTTATTAAAAACTCTAGAACATAATCAACATATTCCTTTTAATGGAATATTCAATAGTTGTCCAGAAATTGGCAGTCAACTAACTCAAATACATAATCCAATTAATACACAATATTTTGGGCGTGTTGATGAAATAAAACTAAAAAATAATGAAATATTTGAATTACGCGGATGGGCTAATAATAACAACAAAGATCCTGTGTGCATCGTATTTACAAACCAAGACAATATTGTAAGAGCTATTGCTAGCTATGGAATTAGTCGACCCGATATCCCTAAAACAATACCATCTATTTTATCAAGTCAAAGTGGATGGCACGGATATGTAAAACTGAATAAGTCAGATAAATTGATTAAGGTCTTTATGTTAAGTACATTTGATCAATATTGGATACCATTAACTGGATATTATCAAATCATTCAACAAGCACCTTATTTTGAAAAAATAGATGTATTCCCAAGCTAATAAAATAACAAATAACATTCAATTAAACAGATCGAATATAGAGTGGTAAACTAGTTAACTATACATATCATTTGCGTATGCAACCTTGTGCATTACCACATGAATAACTTTTAACATCAATCCCTGCTCAGCAGAAATTATGAAAACAATGGAAGCAAAACCAACCGCCTTATTCCTCAGTTTTGTTATTCCTGTTATGGATGAAGAACAAACATTAGAATCTTTGTACTTAGGCATAAAAGAATCCATATCTTCCCTTTCCGATAATAATATGGAGTTTGAAATAATATTTATTGATGATGGCAGTACAGATAATTCCTGGAAAGAGATGTCTCGCCTAGTAAAACAAAATCCAAACGTCATAAAAGCAATAAAATTAAGACGTAATTTTGGTAAGGCACATGCACTGTCTTGTGGATTTAAAGAATGTAAAGGGGATATCATTTTTACCATGGATGCTGATTTACAAGATGACCCTAGTGAAATACCCAAGTTTTTAGACAAAATAGCTGAAGGGTATGATGTAGTCTCAGGTTGGAAAAATAATCGCCAAGACCCTCTATCAAAAACACTGCCATCTAAGTTGTTTAATAAAATGACAGCAAAAATGACGAGTATTCCGTTGCATGATTTTAATTGTGGTTTTAAAGCCTATAAAAAAGAAGTATTAGAAGGAATTAAAATATATGGTGAGTTACATCGATATATTCCTGTACTAGCCCATGAAATGGGTTTTTCTAATACGGAGGTTAGTGTAAAACATAATAAGCGCGAGTTTGGTGTATCAAAATATGGCTGGGAACGATATACAAGAGGACTTGTAGACTTACTCACTGTGCTGGCAACAACACGTTATCTTGAAAAACCAGGACATTTATTTGGGGGTTTAGGTGTTGGTACTGGCATTTTAGGCTCTATTATTTTAAGTTATTTGAGTATACTTTGGTTTTTGGGAGATGGGCCTATTGGAACTCGCCCTTTATTTTTTGTTGGTATTTTAATGATAATTCTTTCTATACAAATGGTTTCTCTTGGCGTTCTGGCAGAACTTATAACACGCCATAATGATTCAGGGCCTACTGACACTGTCATTTCTGATAAACAAGGATTTGAATAATGAAAAAAAAAACACCCCTTGTTGAAGATGGCTTAGTCGTAGGAACGGCTTCTAATAAATATGAAAGTAAAAACCCTATCTCTCAATATTTATTGCGTCAATTTGATCAAAGTATTGCCGATTTAGTTAAGATAGCTAACCCTAATACTATTTTAGAAGTGGGATGTGGCGAAGGTCATGTGACAGATATTTTATTAAAAAACTCTGAAGCCACTATTCAGGCTTTAGATATTTCTCAAACTATTGTTGATATAGCAAAAGACTCCATAAAATCTCCTCGAGTTAATTTCCATCAATTCAATATTTATGACTTAAAAGAAAAAGACCCTGCTGACTTAGTCGTTTGCTGTGAAGTACTAGAACATATAGATGACCCAGAGATAGGTTTACTGAGACTTGCCGAAAAAGCAGCGCCCTATGCGATTATAAGCGTTCCAAGGGAGCCTATTTGGAGAATACTAAATTTTATTCGTGGTACTTATGTTTCAGAGTTTGGAAATAGTCCAGGGCATATACAGCATTGGTCACAAAAAGAGTTTATTCAGTTTGTTGGACAGAAGTTTGAAATTATTGGTGTCAAAGCCCCCTTGCCATGGACTGTTTTACTTGTAAAATCCAAATAAAATAATACTACCTAAAACGTTGCTAAAAAAATTACTCTCTTATCTTGGTTCACTTATTGCCATTATTTCTCTAGTTTTTATTGGACAACAACTGCAGAATAATTGGTACAAAGTAGATTCATATCATTTTACGCCTGAATTAGTTGGTATTTTGATTATAGGAGCTGTCAGTTATTGCTTTGTCTCTTATCTATTACCTTTTTCTTGGGGCAAAATTCTTAACTCTCTCTGCTCTAATGGTATACCAACAGGAACAATAAGATCTATTTATGCCCGCACTCAAATAGCAAAATATATCCCTGGTAATATCATGCAAATTGCTAGTCGGCATTTGTTAATACGCCAATTAGGCATAGCACATAAACCACTTGTTATTGCAACTTTTGGTGAATTAGCGACTTTATCTGTCTCTTCATGCATGCTTACCATCATAGGAAGTGCTGTTTTTGGATTGTGGGGTCATTATATTAACCAACAACAACTGTATTATGGTTTGGTTATAGTAAGTGTATTTTTATTATTAATACCTTTTATTTATAAACTTGGCATTAAAATAATACCAACGACTCAAGAGTACTTTAATAACTCAAAAGTATTACATAATTTTTTTATTGCTTACCTAGGGTATACACTTTTTTTTATATTTACCGGTATCATTCTTTTAGGATTAGTTGTTTACATACATGGAATAGTCGGCATCTACAAAATGATAGCAATTATCGCAACTCTTTCCGTTTCGTGGTTTTTTGGATTGGTCACTCCGGGTGCTCCTTCGGGAATTGGTGTAAGGGAAACTATCTTAATGGTTTCTCTAAATGAAATTTTGGAATCGAATAGTGGAGCATTAATTGCTATTTTATTTAGAATAATTACTGTAGGGGGGGATATTTTGTTTTTTGGTATTGCTGGTAGGGGTCATTCAAAAAATCAACCCAAAATTAAAAATAATTAATCATATTCAAGAGTGTATTAAGTGACAGAAATAAAAGATAAATCAATCGAAATTTTCCTCAATGAACTAGCAAGTAAACAAGCGACACCAGGGGGAGGAAGTGCCGCAGCCGTCATAGGTGCTCAATCTGCAGCTCTAATAAGCATGGTTTGTAATTTAACAATAGGAAAGCCAAAATATGCTGAAGTAGAAAATGAAATGAAGGCATTGTTAAAACAGGCAGAAGCTTTACGGGAAGAATTAACAGGAATGATTAAAGCAGATATTGATGTGTTTGATAAACTGATGGTGTCATATGATTTACCTAAAGAGTCTGATCAAGAAAAAGCGAAGAGAAGCGAACAAATACAAAAAAGCTTAAAAGAGGCAACTATTGTGCCTTTGGAATGTGCAAAAGCTTGTGCTAAAGCAATTAAGTTAAGTCGAGTAGCTTCAGAAAAAGGAAATATTGGCGTTATAAGTGATGCTGGTGTCGCTGCTATGGCTGGATATAGTGCCTTAAAAAGTGCTGCACTCAATGTATACATTAATGCAGGAAGTATTAAAGATAAGGATTTTGCTAATACAAAATTAGCTGAAATTAAACAAATAATAAGTGGTTCTGATATTGAAGCAGAAGAAATATACCAGATTGTTAAAGCTAAGTTATAATATTTTAAATAACATAAAATTAGTTAATTAAAATCAAAAGACTCTGTAACTGATATTGTCTAACTATCTATAATTAACCTTTAATAAAGATTAGGATCAGCATTTACCTATTTTCAGGGGGCTGCTGATCAGGTGTGAGCTACTAAATTTTTAATAATTTAAATTCTGTTTATAGGAATTGCAAAACTAAAAATAGCCCCTCTCCTTGGACGGTTATCTGCCCATATAATACCTTGATGCCCCTTTATTATCTCCTGACATATACTAAGCCCTAGTCCTATACCTCCCGAGTTAACACTTGTTTTACTACTTTGTATAAACTTATTAAACACCAGTTTTAGTTCATTTTCTGGAATACTTACCCCATCATCACAGATTTCCACTTTTAATGCCGACACTGCTTTAAGAGGTACTCCAAGTTGAATGTTTTGCTTAGAAATAGTGAAATATATTTTGCCACCTTCTGGTGTGAATTTAATAGCATTAGAAATAAGATTGGTGATAACTTGACCAATTTTTACAGAATCCATTTGAGCACCATAGCCACATTCAAAATTATTCTTAATTATTGATACTTTTTTTTCTTCTAACCGAGTCTGTTGTTCATCAATACAGCTGTTAATTATTTCATTAATCTGACTGTAATTAAAAACTAAATCCATTTTCCCTGCTTCCAATTTAGAAAGATCAAGCAAATCGTTCAGCAAATTTAATAGTCGTTTACCACTTGTATTAATATGACTAAAATATCTTTCTAGTTTTTCATATTCATGACTCTTTATTTTTTTTAATCCAAAGTTTGAAAAACTTAAAATTGCATGCATTGGTGTTCGTAATTCATGAGACATATTAGCTAAAAATTCTGATTTAGCTTTATTTGCTTTTTCAGCCATATCCTTCAACTGATCAGAGCTTTCTTTTGCTAGTCGCAATGAATCTCTAAGGTTTTTTTCTTTATTAATGTCATTTACAATCCAAATTGACCCTTTTTCAGGTATATTAATATCAATAAGTTGACCCGAAAGTTGACACCAAATAGCCGAACCATTTTTATGCACCATAAATCGCTCAGAACGATATACATCACCTTTTAGCATACTGGGATAAGCTTTCTTTCTTTCTACAATAAAATCATATTTATAAAAGTAATTTATTTTAGATGTTTTATCGATAATTTCCTGTTCACTCCAACCAAATAAATCAATCCAATATTGATTTATCCGAAAAAAATGTCGGTCTTTAATATAAGCTACTCCAACAGGAATACTGTCAAAAATAATATTATTTTCATTAGTCAATGCTTGATATTTATTTTCTGCATTTTTTCTTTCAGTAATATTACGAGAGATACCTAATAAGCCAACTACTTTATTGTTAATCCCGATAAAAGGTGTCTTTAGCGCTTCTAACAACACTTTTTTTCCATTAGGGTATGTTACCCATTCTTCGTATATTTTCGTTTCATCAGCACCTGAAAAGTTAGTATCTTTATCTCGAAAAAATGTAGCCTGTTCTTTATCAAACAAAGCAATATCGTTTTTTCCAATCAAACGAGTTTCATTTATATTACTAAACTCTTCAAAAGCTTTATTACAACCAAGGTACTGTCCATCTAAGTCTTTATAAAAGATAAGATCAGGTATTGAATCAATAATTGAGCGTAACAGTTTGGCTTGTTTTAAAACATTTATCTGGCTTTTTTCTAATGCTTGTTTAGCATGTAACAATTTTTTTGTTTTATTGGCTTCAGTAACATCCTGATGTAAACCATGACAAAGTATGGGTTCTCCATCTTTATCACGAACCATTCTGGCCTTTACATTAATGTAACGAATACCTTGTGTTGTAACAATCCTGTATTCCAACTCAAAATTATTTTTTTTTGCAATTGCAGCCTGAAAATCTAACTCTATTTTCTTAACATCTTTAGGGTGAATAAGTGCTAGCCAAGCAGCATAGTTTGTTTGGAAGTTATCTGGATCAACATTAAATATTTTATAACTCCGTTGATCCCAAAAAGTTATATCTTCCTTAAAGTTATAACTAAACATCCCTGCTTTTGCAGCATCAAGCGCTGTTTCCAACTGATACTGTTTTTTTGAAGTTGCTTCATTTTCTAGAATTTGTTGCGTTATGTTATGACATATACCATAAATGCGAATACTCCCTTTTTCTTTCTCAGCGTAAGCATCAAGAGAAACAGTAATATTCTTTCCTTTGAAGGTTTGATATTGACAGATCAGTTTATTAATCCTCCCATGTTCAGCGCATTGGATAATAGCTAGTGAATTTGCTTTAAGATAGGCTAAATTAGTCCACTCAAAAAGACTTCTTCCAATAATTTCAGAAGGCAAGCTAGCTCCTAACATATTACAATAAGCCACATTTGTATCGTAGATACGGCCAGTTATATCAATCTCAATATAACCTGTATCCGTTTTATTCAATAGCGTTTGCATACGTTGATCAATTTTATCGACTGATTCTTGGTTCAAATAACACCTAGTTACAAAATTATTGAGTATAAAGACTATTAAGTTTAGTTATAAATAATAATTTATGTAAAATCACCCTGAAATAATAAGGTCATACTGCTGCATTAAATAACTTATTTCTTTCCGATAAAACTCTTTTATAGATAGACTCAAATCAGCAGGTCTTAGCCCTCTTTCTTGTAATGATTCAACTTCCGTATAAAGATCACTTACATCATAAATTTCCAAAGCATTAAAAATTGATGCCGTATCTTTTAATCCATGACTTTCAGGTTGCTGCCCTTTTTTTAATTGAAATACTCCATCATCTAAAAATAAAAGAGTTACATGCTGATCAAATGCAGCAGCTGTTAAAATAACATCTAATTTTTCTTGCAACTGAACTCCGTTATGCGGCGCTGTCCTCATAATAAATAATATTTTTTTCATCAACTCTCAACTCATCCAAACTCTACAAAACGATCAGCAACCAACATACTCTCTAACAGCTGACCTAAGCCCGATATTCTAAATCCCTCCGCTAGATCATGATCCAATTTACCTTGTCTTTTTGCTTCATCAGAAGATAACAGCCCTCTTCTTTGAGCTGCAGAAATACAAACGACTAAATCAATACCATATTCTCTAGCTAATTGACTCCAGTTTTCAGTCATATTCAGCTCATCATCTGGTGGCGTTGAATATTTAAAGGCATGGTAAATTCCTTCTTGATAAAAAAAAACTCGAAATATTTCATGTTCTATTGTTAATGCTGATTTAATAAATTGGTAAGCAGAACTACCCGCTATTGAATCAGTAGGGCTTGAGTTAATTTGTATCGCGTATTTCATTTTATATAATTAATTACATCAAAAAGAATAAGAAAGTATGACTTATTCTATAATATGCCTATTCCTTGATGAACTAAAAATCTTTATTATTATCTAGTGAGTATGTTATTTAAACCTACAAGCATCGCCCTTAGCCTATTTCTTTTTATTTCTACTGTGTCTACACGAGCAAATGAAATCGAAAATTTAGCATTACCTGATATGGGGGATTCATCTGGTACACTCATATCTCCTATACAAGAAAAAGAACTTGGCGAAGCTTTTTTTAGAAGCATACATACAAGAATTAACATCAATCAAGATGCAGAAGTCCAACAATATATTCAGTCCATCGGTAATCAGCTATCCACGAATAGTGATCAACCCTCTAATCCATTTCATTTTTTTATTGTTTTAGATAATCAAATTAATGCATTTGCAGGGCCAGGAGGCTATATTGGAGTTAATTCTGGTTTATTTTTGCTGACCGAATCAGAAAGTGAACTTGCTTCTGTGATCGCTCATGAAATTGCTCATATAACACAACGACATTTATATAGAGCTTTTGAAGCAGCTAAAAGATTATCTATTCCTACAGCAGCAGCAACCTTAGCCGCTATATTATTAGCTACTCAATCTCCAGAAGCTGGTCAAGCTGCATTAATGGCTATTCAGGCTGGAAGTGTACAGTTTCAGATTGATTTTACCAGAGATAATGAAAAAGAAGCTGATAGAGTAGGAATGAAAACATTAGCAAAATCTAAATATAACCCTAGAAGTATGCCAATTTTTTTCGAGCGACTACAACAATCTAGTCGTTACTACGGTAAAGATATACCCGAATTTTTACGTACTCATCCAGTCTCAGTCTCTCGTATTTCAGATACCCGAGGTAGAGCAGATAAATATCCTTACAAACAATATCCTGACTCTCACGATTATCTACTTATTCAAGCCAAACTAAGGGTAATAACCACTTCTGATAAAAAAAAGGCTCTCTCATATTTTAAAACAAGAGAACGTCAAGGTACAAAACAACAACAAGCTATTGCTCGTTATGGTATTGGACAAATATATCTAGCAGATCTTAAATTTTCAGAGGCTGAAAAAATATTTCAACAACTAGCAAAACAATATCCTAACCAACCTCAATATGCGTATGCGATAGCAAAAACATCAGTAAAATCTTTAAATTTCAAAAAAGCGCTCGTACTTTTCAAACAGACTGTAAAACGTTTCCCTGATAATAATGCAATTAAAATAGAATACATATCTACTTTATTGAAAACAAAAAAGCCAGATAAAGCTAAAGTAATTTTACAGTCGTTAGACCATGAAACAAAAAAACAACCTTTCTATTTTGAATATATGGCTCAAGCATATGCAAACTTAAAACAACAAGCAGAATCACATCGATATCTAGCCGAATATTATTACGCTATCGGACAAACTAAAACAGCAATTTTACAAATTAATTTAGCTAAAAAATCATTAGACATTAATTTTTATCTACAAGCAATTCTAGATGAACGCCTAAGCTTCTTTAACAATGAAGAAAAAGAACGTAAGTTAAATAGATAGTTTTTTCTTAAATTTGATTAAACTTAAGATATAAATAATCACTACTTCATAGCGTTAAACATGCTTTTCTATATGAGGACGTAATAAACTAACTCAAAGGATAGTTGATTATTAGTTTTTAAAGATAACTGTTTTTATTGCAATAACCTACTGATCTTTAATATTTTTTTTCAGCCGGATTAGGCCTAACATTGCATCCATATTCTTCGGAGAAATCAGTAATACTCTATCAAAAAGGTGTTCTGCTTGCCTATACTCTCCTATTTCCATTTTCTCCTTCGCTCTAAGAAGATAGATTGCTGATATTTTGTTAATACCCAGTTCAGCTAACACATTTCCAGGGTTTATACTGAGAATTTTTTTATACGTATTCCAAGCATTATCTTCAGCAGGAGCCATTAATTGTTTATTTTTTATTTGTTGTTCAGCTATATTTAGTAAATTGGATATTTCTATATTATCATATTGTGATTGGTTTATTGTAGGCTCTATAATTTTTTGGGGAGCGGGCTGCTCAAGTTGATCAAAATTATTTTTATCTAATTGAGCAAGTCCTGATAAAGCTTTTTGGTCATCTGGAGACACTATCAATGCTTTATTAAATAAAAGTACAGCAAGTTGAAAGTTTCCTTTTTTTATTTCTAACCCAGCCCATAATACATAGGTTTTTGTAATCTCTTTAATACCCGCAAAAGCCTTCTCACTATTTGGGCTCATAGTGAGAATTTTTTGATAAGTTTGCCATGCATTATCATCAAGAGGTGTCATTAATTGTTTTTTTAAACGTTGTTGTTTAGCTATTACAAATAATTGATTAATTTGTTGATCGGTATTATCTTTAGTGGAAGAAAGAATTTGTTTTTTATCTTGAGAAAAGTGAGCTAATTTTTGTTCAAGTTGCTTACGTTGAATATTTTCTTCCCTTTCTAACACATACCAATTAGCAAGTAACGTTTCTGCTACCGAAGGTTGATTGTCACTTATAGCAGAAGAAATTTCCTTGTTATAACGTGTTGTTAAATCAATAGATGATGAAAAATCATTCGAATTATCAACTTTGCCTAATAATGTTTGTGTTTGTTGTAAACAGGGAAATAAGTCAGTTAGTTTTTTAGTATTATCTTTAGCGCATTGCTCATAACGCAGTTGTAAAGCAGCTATCCGCTTTTCTTTTTTTAACGTGATCCCCTTGAACTGCGTCATTAAATGCATAGAGTCTGGGTATTGTTCTAAAGTATTTTTCGATATTTTTTCAGCTAATTCAAAATCATCTTCTGTAATAGCTAGATCAACTATATGACTGTAATGAGTAGTTAGAAACCTGCGAACTTCATTATCAGTCATTAATAACTGTTGAATTTTTGGATTGAACTGAGCTGATAACCGTAAAATATTATTATCTGGATTATTATTAATCGCAGCATATTTAACAAGCGCTAAACGAAGAGATGGGGTATTCAATAACTCTTTTTGTTTAACAAGGGAAAGTGAAGAAAAACCACTTAAAGTAGAATCAGATAATTGTTGAATATTTGTGCGAACTTGATTGGTTTTCCAACTGTTATATCCTTTATAAAGCGTAAAAGGTATGATAATGGCGGCAGCCCCTATAATTGGCCACTTTACATACCTCTTAATCTTCTTAACCTTAATCTTCTTGTTTTTATGCTTTTTCTTCTTGTGTTTTTTAGGTACAAATAATTCAGAATAAAAATGTGAAGCATTAGTCGTTCTTTTTTCTCTACGAAAACTAAGTCCGTGCAAAATGGCCTGAAATTCGTTTTTGGTAAGTCCTGAAATACGGTTAGGCTGTATGTTTTCACGCTCAGCTTGTAAAGCCTTAGTTTTATTAAATGGATGATGCCCAGATAATAACTCATAAACTATACAAGCTAGACCATATATATCATATTTTAGGTCAGGCTCTCCTTCCATTAACATTTCACCACAAGCATAAGCAGTAGTCATTGCACCTAAAGTACCTGGATAAAAACGAGTATTATCTCTTTCTTCACTACAACTCAATCGAGAAATACCAAAATCTATAACTTTGCAAACTTGAGTTGATTCATTATAAAAAACATTGCCTGGTTTAAAATTAAAATGCACAATACCTTTATTGTGTGCATACTCCAAAGCATCGCACATCCCTTTAATAATAGGTTCAGCTTGTTCTAAAGGAATACCGTCAGGGTGCTGTTCAATAAACTCTTTTAGAGGGTTTCCGTCTAAATATTCCATAGCAATAAAAACTTCATTGCCATCACGATTTAATTCGTAAGCTTTTACAATATTAGGGTGAATGAGATTTTTGTATTGTGCAAATTCTCTTACCAATGCTTTTAAAGCATCAGGATCGTTTCTTATTCTGTGATTTATAAATTTAATGGCAACAAATTTATCTTTACCATCACCCGCATCTTGTATAAGATCAACTGCTTTCCATACTTCCCACAATCCCCCTTCACCTATTTTAGAATCAAGGCAGTAGTTATCACGAATAGTTTGTCCTGCCTCTATCGTGTAATTCTGTTCTATTTCATCCCATAGTTGTAATTCTTCTAATAAAGAGAATGAAAGGGTAGCGTTTTGATCTGTAGAATTGTCTGTTAAAAAATCTTGATTTGATTTAGATCCAATATTCTGAATACCACCTTTTTCCATCAACAGCGCTAGCCGACTTGTATCGTACTTTGGTTTATCGTTGTTATCACAATCATTCTGTTGAGGAATATCAAGTATTTCTTTAGTCTTTTTCATACTACACCAAAAAACAGGATGAAGGTGATTCTTGTAAGGTTTTATCCGAAAGCATATTTTGCCTTTTCATTTTAACCCCATTAACTTACTATTATCAATCAGATATACTATTAACAATATACAAAATCAGGAAAAATGTATTTCATTAATAAGTTTCACTAAACTTTTAAAAGCTTGCCTCATATAGTAAGGCAATCTCACTGGGTGATACTGCTTTAACAAAAGGTGAGAGTCTCCCTCTTTTTTCATCATAATGTCCACCATTACACTAATAAACATTATCTATATTTAAAGCAAACTATTCTTGTACCATTGTATTTTAAAAAAGACTTAAAGCAATATATTTCTGTTCCATAGTATTGAAATAGCTAGGTTAAATAATAACCCTATTGAAATAGTAGTTTAGTTTTACATACCGCACAGTCTCTAAAGCAGCATATTTCATAGAGTCCTACTTTCTCATAATGAGATAAATTTAATTTTAAAAACATCTATTCATTCAGTCTTTAAGGGCTGCCTATCAGTATCTATTATAAAAACGTCTATATAACCCTAAGCTTATGTTGACTAAAAGTACAGTAAGTAGCTCATCAGGTCAAAATGTATCTGTACCAATTCCAAAATATCCCATATTATTTGCAGTTAATCTGGAGGAGACAAAACCTAAAGTATTAAACATATAATAATCAACTCCTGCCACTAAAAAAGTAAATATTACCTAAAAAAACATGAAATATAGCAAAGCTTAGTTTTCAATATAAACCTTGGTTAAAAAGGGTCTCTAAATTAAGCTCCAACACCACTAACATCTAAAACTTTATTAATATCCCTTTTTTATAAACCTATTTTATAATCAGAATGAATAAATCATCTGTAAAACTTGCCTTCTCTCTTTCACTTAGTTTTTAATATCTTATACAGTCCCATATATGCTTTGTATGTAGGGTTCTGTACAAAAAAACAGTAGACTGTTGGTTTTTTTAACAGTAGTAAAGAATGACAAAGATCAAACTGAAGCTGATATAAATTAACCTAGGTAAAAGTTAACCTAATTAGAAAGAATCTTCAGCCAAACA
>JAGLDH010000103.1 GCA_023145835.1 Methylococcales bacterium | reverse complement strand
ATGAAACAGTGGAATACCTATCCAACGAGGAAAATGGAATTTCGAGGCGATTCATAACCTAAAAAGCCTTTTGTAGGTTTTGGTCGGGAACTATTAGGTTTTATTTACTAGTGGAATATATTTTGGCTGAAGATTCTTTCTAATCAGGAACGTTAATTAATATCAAAATTATCGAGATAGGTAATGAAGTTTTGTGAATTTTCTAGGGAGCCACTGTATAACTAGTAGAATAACTATTGCCTGATGTACACATATCTCTCTTTGTAGGCGATTCACAAGACGTATCACTAAATTCTGCCTTCAACTCCCCTTTTTTACTCGGTACAAAATAGAATCTAAAATTTGGATCAGCACTGATTGCTATATCAATTTTTGCAGTTAATACGGGTTGACCATCAAAAGTCACTTTTATTTTATCAACAAAATGAGATTTTTTAATAAACCGAGTAACTTGATCCATTTGCATTCCCGTGATGTTAGGATGACTTATCAACAGTTGCATTAGTGTTGGCTCATCTGTTTTAACACTCTTACCCATTTTAAATTTCATTTTTCCTAATCGCTTCATAGCTGCATCCAAATCAGCTCCAATTGGGGCAGAACAACCACCACTGGCTTTAACAAACTTTTTGCTCATATAAAGTTTACCATCATTCATTTCTGCTACAGCCCTGATATAACTATAGGTATTGACACGTACTCGCATAGCGATATCTGCTTTTCCACTTTCTGGTGTAAACTCAAATTCTCCTACAAATGGAAATGGATTTTTATCTACAAAAACTGTCAGTCTTTTGATATAACGTTCTTTTGTTTGCTTAATTTTGCTAATTATTTTTAAAGGGACTAATGCAGGGTCTTCTGCTCGATAAGGAGCTTCAACCTCTATTATGTCAATAGAGGTCTGAATTTTTTTTCCAGAAAAATACTGGTCTTTTAAAACGTTATTCCAATTTGTCTCATCTTTAGCTGCTGTTGCTAACAAAGGTAAAATTAATAATAAGATAAAACTGATTTTTAATGTTTGTTTTCTCATGCTTTCCTCAACACATAAATTCTAATTTTCCCATTCCAATTCAGCAAAAGCTGTAGTGACATTTCTTTTATGAAACTGATCAAATAATTTCCATTTATCTCGTTCTGAATACCCAACTTGTTTAATAGCTTCTTCCAAAAAGTGACCTTTTTTAATCATGTCTCTAATTTCAGTACGTAAGGTTAACAAGTATGTTTTTTCAGCTTGTAAACTTGTTGGCCAATCTGTCACGACTGGCCCATGACCAGGAATCACAATTTTATAAGCTTTTTTTTCCATTCGTTCCAACTCATTAAGCCAACCTAATAAGCTTCCATCAATAACGGGTAAATGTTCTAAAAATAATAAATCAGACATCCATAGGGTGTTAGTTTGTTTATCCAAAATTGTTACATCATTATCTGTATGTGCTGTTGGGTGTGCAGTTATGATTAATTTTCTACCCCCTAAATCGATAGTTAAATGTTTTTTTACTAATATATCAGGTGGAATAATATGCTTTGTTGTCAGTTTGACATCCAGTTGGTCTGATGCTTTATCAATATAATAATGACCTCTTGTTGACATCGCTCTTGTTAGTTTATGATGGCCAACAAATTTTACCTTGGCTTGTTTAAAAGCAATGTTGCCATAGATATGATCAGGGTGAACGTGAGTATTAATCACATAACAAACTGGTTTTTTTGTTATCTTTTTAATGGCTTTTTTTAGAGCATAACCTTGGTCGGGATTCCCTCCGGTATCAATAACGGCAATACAAGAATCTCCAACAATAAATCCTATATTAGCAATAGCCCCATGATTCGTTTTATTAGGTAACTCATGTTTACCGAAATGTACAAATATTCCTGACGCAACTTCTGTCATTAACAATGAGGTCGATGCATTGAGGCTTTGGGAAATTAATAAAAAAAATAAAAAAACAATTTTCAATTTAGCTCTCCAGTTACCTGACAAAAAGAATAATTCTTTATTACTTGATTGTAAAAAAAGAATTAAAGCCTTTATTCTTAAGGCTTGTACGTAATTTTTTATCACCAGACCATAATAATCCATTGACTTCTAATGTCGATGCGACAAATACCATGGCTTTTGGATCACTGTCGCTAACAAACTCCCATGCTTTTTGTAAAGTACTTGTTGAAATACTGCTTTCATCAAAGAACTCTATGTTTTGAAGTAGTTTATACAGAATATCTACAATTTCATCTTGTGAATGTCTGCTGACAGCACAGATATTATCTTTTTGTTTAAAGAGTTCAACAAAACCAACTTTTGGCATAACCAACGCTTTATCAGGGTTTAGTAAAAAAGTGGCAATTTTTGAGTTAGTATTCACCAATGCTGAAAAAACTATTTTAGTATCAATGACAATTATACTCATTGAGCGTTACCTCTGAATATATTATTAATATCTACTAGTTTATCTAGGAAAAAATTTAACTCTTTAATAAGTGATGAATAATCATTTTTATTTTTTAAATTATAATTAAGCATAAGTTTATTTTTATTTTTTTTGACCTTATAAGGTTTCATTTACATTCAAGTCATTGCATATTTTAGAATAAAGACATATAAAATAGCTAGCAACACTTTAGATTCTTTATCTATTTTCCTTTTCTCTACATAAATCTATAAATACCCGAGCAACCCTAGATTGAATAATAGGTTTTGGCGCAATAATATTTAAATGCCAGATCAGTCCCTTTGGAAAATTAATTCTTCTTGCAACGAGCCCTTTTTTTTCATTTAATAATGCTTTAGAAGAGGCAAAACCAATTCCCAACCCTGCTCTAACTGATTCTTTAACCCCTGAAACACCTGTTACTTCAATATTAACGGGTGCAATTATACCTGATTCAAGCAATGCTTTTTCTAATGCTTGCCTAGCACCTGAGCCGGCTTCTCTCCATATTACTTGATGTTTAGTAAATACGATTAAAGGGACAGTATCAGGATATTCTTTTGTTAATACATGGTTTTCTGGTAATACCAATACTATTTCATCATCCTGCCAAGGAATAACTTCATAATTACTTGGTAAATCTTTCTCATCAACAGGACCTTCAATAAAACCCAAATCAAAATCAGGCATTTTTTCTATAATTTTTGCGGTATTACTTGTTTCCATAAAAACCTGTACGCCTGCATACAGTGTTTGTAATTGAACAACCACTCGTGGCAAATAATAACTTGCAACCGTCATAGTAGAAACAATTCTTAACCTCCCTACATTAACCTGCTTTAAACTTTTGACATATTCTATCGCTTGCTTAAAGTTCTTATCCATTCGATTAGCATATTCAAGTAATCCTTCTCCAGCAGGTGTTAGTTCAAGCTTATGTCCTCTTCTTTGGTATAAAGGCTCTCCAACAAAGTCTTGCAATATCTTTAGTTGCCCTGAAACTGCAGGTTGCCCCAAATGCAAAAAATCAGCAGCTTGGGTGATGCTCTGTAACCGAGCCGCAACAGAAAATGTAAGTAAATGATTTGGATTCAAGATAATATCTACCTATGGTTAGTGTGGCAATACTATACTCCGAACAGCCAAGTTTTCGGTTTTTAAATATTATTAAAACTTTACACTAACTTCCAAACCCCACTCCTACCCCTCCATAAAAATGAGCAGTATCGACGAATAAAATCTTAGTTGATCTTATTTTAGGGCTGATTTGAATGGCTTGCAGTTAAAGGCTTATTGAACTTGACGTTGTTTATCATCACCTATGGCTTTATTGAGAATTAAACTACGCCCCGTGCACTTCATCTCTATTTTTTTCACAAAGGCTCTGTATGAGGCGGGAACTATGTATTCGTTTCTTCCTTAATCTTTTTACTTGCTTGATTAACTGCATGAGGGACTTAGAGTTGTTGCTAATTTTAGTTCGTTATAGCTAAAGAGGCTAAATTTTTTACCGAAGAGCAGTAGAATCATTAGGTCATAGAACCCCAAAATCTATCATGAAGACACACCGTCACGCGTATGAAAAAGTACATCCAATTTTTTATCTTGTTAAATAATCAGCTATTCTAAGCAATACAGGTTGTTTTTGGATAACCACAAACTTGATTGAGGAGTATAGACAGAACCAATTATTAACGCTTAATGAATAAGGGTTTAATAATATCATTAAAAATGATAGTCTTGTTAAAAAATGATGACTTGATAATAATGTACTAATTACGGTAAAGTCTGGAGAATTTGTCAAAGGATTTACATCCTTACAATACTAACGTAAATAATTTGAGGAAACAAAAGTGGCAGTCATAAAGATATCTCCAGATCAAATCTCTAGAAAAAAAAGGAGTGGCCCCAAAGGCCATACGGTTGATCTCTCTGCTTTAGAAGATGTAAAGTCTCTATTAGGTGATGAATCTCGTCAACGCGATTTATTAATCGAACATCTACATAAAATTCAGGATCATTATCTACATATATCATCTAGACATCTTGTTGCTTTAGCACATGAGATGAACCTTTCTACTGCCGAAGTTTATGAAGTCGCTTCTTTCTACCACCACTTTGATGTAGTTAAAGAAGGACAAACACCCCCTCCTCCATTGACTGTTCGTGTCTGCGAATCGCTGACTTGTGATATGTCAGGAGCACATGAACTTATTGATGAATTAGAAAATGGCCTTAGCGACCAAGTGCGTGTTCAAAAAGTACCTTGTGTCGGACGTTGTCAGCATGCTCCAGTCGCAGTGGTTGGACAAAACCCGATTCATCAAGCAACTGCTGAATTGGTTACAACAGCTGTAGAAAATAAAGTAATAAAAGAAACGACTAGCCACTATATCAGCTTAGAACAATACAAAACTAATGGCGGTTATCAGACACTTAAAAATGTACTTGAAGGTGAGTTGGAACCTGAATCAATAATGAAAAAAATGGAAGATTCAGGTTTAAGAGGCTTAGGTGGTGCTGGTTTCCCTGCGGGTAGAAAATGGCGTATTGTTAATGGTTTTGATGCTCCAAGATTGATGGCGGTCAATATTGATGAAGGCGAGCCAGGTACCTTTAAAGACAGACATTATTTAGAAATTGACCCACATCGTTTTCTTGAAGGCATGGTAATTGCAGCACTCACTGTTGGGTGTGATGCCATTTACATCTATTTACGTGATGAATATGCCGGTTGTAGAGATATTCTTACCAAAGAAATTGCTAATCTACAAAACAACCCTCCATCAGATACTGCAGAACTCCCTCCTATCTATTTAAGACGAGGTGCCGGTGCATATATTTGTGGTGAAGAATCTGCAATGGTTGAATCTATTGAAGGTAAAAGGGGTATGCCTCGCTTAAGACCTCCTTTCCTTGCAGAGGTTGGGCTGTTTGGTCGCCCAACCCTTGAACATAATATGGAGTCAGTCTACTGGGTTAGAGATATTCTAGAAAAAGGACCTGATTGGTTTTCTTCACATGGTCGTCATGAGCGCAAAGGATTACGCTCTTTCTCTATTTCTGGTCGTGTTAAAAAACCGGGTGTGCATTTAGCCCCTGCCGGTATCACTATGCGTGAGTTAATTGACGAATATTGTGATGGTATGCAAGAAGGTCATGAATTATATGGCTATTTTCCAGGTGGTGCATCCGGCGGTATGTTACCAGAATCAATGGCTGACATACCCATGGACTTTGACACCTTAAATCAATATGGTTGTTTTATTGGTTCAGCTGCTGTTGTCGTATTTTCTAATCAAGATAGTGCAAAAAAATTAGCTCTTAATGCGATGAAATTCTTTGAAGAAGAATCTTGTGGACAGTGTACCCCTTGTCGAGTAGGTACTGCCAAAGCTGCAGCGTTAATGGAAGAAAAAGACTGGGATACCGATCTATTAGAAGAGCTTTCATCTGTCATGGTTGATGCCTCTATCTGTGGTTTAGGACAAGCAGCTCCAAACCCGATGCGTTGTGTCATTAAATATTTCCCAGACGAACTATAATCCCGTTATAAAAGAGAAAAATCATGGCTGCAAATCCAGAATATATGAATAAAGCAACGATCAACTTCTCACTTGACGGTGAGGAAGTTTCCGCATTTGAAGATGAAACCCTGATTCAAACAGCAAAAAGATTAGGAAAAGATATTCCACACCTTTGCTATAAAGAAGGCTTGCGAGCTGATGGTAATTGCCGTGCTTGTGTTGTAGAAATTGAAGGTGAAAGAACATTAGCCCCCTCTTGCTGCCGTTCGGCAGCAGAAGGTATGAAGGTTCGAACATCTAGTGAGCGAGCTTTAAAATCACAAAAAATGGTATTGGAGTTATTAAAAGCTGACATGCCAAAACAAAGCGAATCTCCTTACAAACTTGACTCCGAATTAGATGTATGGGTTAAGAAACTTAAAGTGGGTGAACCTAGGTTTACCTCTCGCCACCAACCAGTAGCCGATTTATCTCATCCAGCCATTACGGTAAACATGGATGCCTGCATTCAATGCACTCGCTGCCTACGTGCTTGTCGAGAAGAACAAATGAATGATGTCATTGGTTATGCTCATCGAGGATCTCATTCTGAAATTGTATTTGATATAGCAGATCCAATGGCAGCTAGTAGTTGTGTTGCGTGTGGTGAATGCGTACAAGCCTGTCCGACTGGTGCTTTAATGCCTGCCAATAATGTTGGGTTGCAAGTTGCAGATAAAACAGTTGATTCAACCTGCCCATATTGCGGTGTCGGTTGCTTAATCAAATACCATATTAAAGATAATAAAATTTTATATACCGAAGGGCGTGATGGATTTACCAACCACTACCGACTTTGTGTAAAAGGTCGATATGGCTTCAACTACATTGACAACCCATTACGATTAACCAAACCTCTGATCCGGCGTGATGGTGTCGCTAAAACGACTGAATTATTAGATCCTGATAATTTGGATTCTGTTTTTCGTGAAGCAAGTTGGGAAGAAGCGCTTGAAGTTGCAGCGGGTGGACTGAAAAAAATTCGTGATGAAAAAGGTAAAAAAGCCTTAGCAGGTTTAGGTTCTGCCAAAGGTAGTAATGAAGAGGCTTATCTTTTCCAAAAACTAATTAGAACTGGATTTGGGTCTAACAATGTCGATCATTGTACTCGTCTTTGTCATGCATCTTCAGTTGTTGCCTTATTAGAATGTTTAGGTTCTGGTGCTGTATCTAACCCTGTCTCTGATGTTAGCGAAGCAGAAGTTATTGTTATTATTGGTTCAAACCCGACAGTAAACCATCCAGTCGGAGCGACGTTCATGAAAAATGCAGCTAAAAAAGGAACCAAAATTATATTAATGGATCCTAACCGTACAGCTATTGCTAAGTATGCATCACATGTCCTACAGTTCCGCCCTGATACGGATGTAGCCATGCTTAATGGCCTGATGCATGTTATTTTGGATGAAGGTTTACAAGATGATAATTACATCAAACAAAATACAGAAGATTTTGAAGCTATCCGTGAGCATGTAAAAAATTACAGCCCAGAAAAAGTAGCCCCTATTTGCGGTATTGATGCGGATACTTTACGAGAAGTTGCTCGGCTTTATGCAACCTCTAAAGCATCTATGATTTTATGGGGAATGGGCGTTTCTCAACATATTCATGGTACAGATAACGCACGTTGTCTTATTGCATTGGCCTTAATGACAGGGCAAATTGGTAAGCCGGGGTCTGGTTTACATCCATTACGGGGTCAAAACAATGTCCAGGGTGCTTCAGATGTTGGATTAATTCCTATGGTTTTTCCTGATTACCAACCCGTTGTTAATCCTGAAAATCAAGCCAAATTTGAAAAGTTATGGGGCGTTAAACTTGATTCAGTACCCGGGCTTACTACAGTAGAAATGTTACATGCTATTTTAGATAAAGAGCTCTATGGTATGTTCATACAAGGTGAAAACCCCGCTATGTCTGACCCCAATCAAAATCATGCACGTAAAGCCTTAGCATCTTTAGAACACATGGTTGTACAAGATATATTTTTAACTGAAACAGCTGGTTTTGCAGATGTTATTTTACCTGCCTCTGCATTTTATGAAAAAACGGGGACTTTTTCTAATACAGATAGACGAGTACAAATGGGAAGACAGGCCGTTAACCCTCCTGGTGACGCAAAACAAGATTTATGGATTATTCAAGAAATTGCTAATCGACTAGACTGTGGCTGGTCATATTCTGAACCGGAAGATGTTTTTAATGAAATGCGCCAAGCAATGAGTAGTATTGCTGGAATGACATGGGATAGACTTGAAAAAGTTGATTCTTTAACCTACCCTCTTGAGAATGAAGGGGATCCTGGGCAACCTATAATCTTTACTGATGGGTTCCCAACTGAATCAGGAAAAGGTCGTTTTGTACCTGCTGAATATATCCATGCTGACGAAATGCCGGACTCTGAATATCCATTGATATTCATTACTGGTCGTCAATTAGAACATTGGCATACAGGCAGTATGACACGTCATTCAGCAACTTTAGATGCGATTGAGCCCGATCCAGTGGTTACTGCTCATCCTGAAGATTTAGACAAATTAGGTGTTAACGCTGGTGAGCTTATCACTATTGAGTCAAGACGTGGAAAAATAACAGCTTATGCTCGTGTTGATTTTGGCGTTCAAAAAGGTACGTTCTTTATGGCCTTTTGCTATAACGAAGCCAGTGCTAATTTAATTACAAATGACTCATTAGATCCATCAGCTAAAATCCCAGAATTTAAGTTTTGTGCAATTAAAGCCAGTGCCGGTGGTAAATTAGGTACTAGAGTTAATTAGTAATATTATTAACAAATGTAGGTTGAATTACCGTTTTTTTTAGTCACTCAACCTATATTTTTTTTAACGTCATCATTTTCTGAAATTCTTTTTCAGAAATTATATCCATATTATTTTCTACCCTATCAAGATAAACCAGCCCTAGCAAATGATCATATTCATGCTGAAAAACTCGTGCGATAAAATTCTCAGCAATCATTTCTTGAACCACTCCCTGACAATCTAAATAAGTAATTTTCAGTTTCACAAATCTAGGGACTAATGCTCTAATTTCAGGAATACTTAAACATCCCTCCCAATCTTTCTCAATTTCTTGGGATAAAACCTCATACTCAGGGTTAATCATCACAACAGGTTCCATTTTAGGTGCTGAGGGGTAGCGTTCTGAAGGTCTAGAAGCAATAATAACAATACAGACCGACTCAAATATTTGTGGTGCAGCAATCCCCACACCATTTGATTCAGACAAAATAGTAAACATTCTATTAATAATTATATGTGTTTCATCCGATTCTACATCTTCAACTGACAAAGCTTGCTGCCTAAGAATTGAGCTGCCTAACTGTGCGATTTGATCTAGGTTTTTCATAATTTCAATCTATACTTAAAGTAATTAGAGCCTGCTCAGTAAGTCA
>JAGLDH010000102.1 GCA_023145835.1 Methylococcales bacterium | reverse complement strand
TGAAATGACAGTTGAAAAAATGTACTGTAAATAAGAACACAGCTGCTAAAAAGGCTTCTTCTCCATGAATGATAGTGGCGACATTGAATACCCAGCCTGGCATAAAACTTCCAAAGAAACTTGGAAACCAGAGTAATAAACCTGAACATCCAATAATGAACATTCCCCAGAAGGGTGCCCAGTAATCAAATTTTTCCCAGTAAGTCCAGCGGTCAAAAACAGGGCGTGGACCTTTTTCAAAAAACCAGTTCCACATGGCGATAAAATCCCGTCCATCTTGTAGTCGTGGTAAAAGTGAGTGTGGGCCAAACCATTCAAATTTAATTCCATGATCTCTATTGTCGGTATAAATTTTTCGAAATATGACATATAAATGACCAAAGAATATACCGGCAAAAGTTACTGCTGCAATGCGATGAATAATAGCAGCTACTTCTGGTCCACCTAGAAGAGTCATTACTAAGGGAGCCCAAAAACTATTAGCAAAAAGAACCGTAGTTCCAGTAATTACTAAGGTCATGACGGCGATAGCTAAAACAAGGTGAGCAATCATCCACCCCTTTGTAAAGCGAGTAACATATTGCCCTTGTTTTAAAGGATCTCCATTTTCCTCTAGGCGAATAATGGGTTGGTGTCCATTTTCAAATTCTTTTTTCTCACGGAAATACCACAAGAGTGAGTGTGCCCAGAAAAATAAGAAGACTCCAAATAACAAGGTAATCATAAACTTGGAAACAATCCACATTTCAGGGAATCGTTCATAATCATGCGTAGTTCCATGCGGATAGAATGTTAAATATCCTTCAGAAGCATCTTTATGACATTCTTTACAAGTCTCTAAAATATTATTAGGATGAACCATGGATCTAGGGTCATCAGCTTTGTGTGGATCATGAGGGTTATGGCAGTCATGACACTTAGCTGTATGGGCATAGCCAAGGTTTACAATTTGTCCATGATAAGTTTCTTGGTAAGACTTTAAATATTCTTCATGGCATGAACCGCAATTTTCAGTAATCGTTAGTTTTGCTGGATCTTCTTCAACTGTAGAAATTTTATGTGCAGTATGACAGTCACTACAAACAGCTGGTTCTAGTTCACCGTATCGTTTAACTGGTGCCCCATGTACAGATTGGGTATATTCCTTTAATTGTTCTTTATGACAACCACCGCAGAGTTCTGGGCTATTAATCCGAAACTTATCCTTGTTGCTGCCTTTCATAGGAAATATTTCATGTGTACCGTGGCAATCCCAACATGTTGCATTTAGTTGTTCTGGATTATCTTTATTGGCTTGTGCATGAATGGATCCAAGATAATGATCAGCATTTGTCCCTAACTGTCTTTTTTTAACAACTGGAATCGTAGAGGGTAAGCCTGACATGGTATGAGTCAGGTTTCTTATCGTTTTTACATCAACTTGAGCATCTTCCTGATCTTTTTTTATCAGCTCTTTATGACAGGTTACACAATCAACAGTTCTTTCAACGTCATCTTTGTGAGGCATTTGTTCAATGTCAATATGACAGCTAACGCATTTAACTTTGGCATGAACACTTTTATCAAATGAATCTGAATGTACATGTAATGCTCGTTTAGGTGTGGATCCTGTTTTACCTGTTGGTACTGCAAAACCCTTTACTCCATGACAATCTAAGCAGGTTTCAATATCAGTTTTTTCTGTAACAGCGATTGGATCGACTGAAGAGGGTGGGGGCGTAGCTTCTGCTGGGACTATGCTTGAAAATATAATTAACAGTAGCCCCAACATAACTACGCCGCCAAAGGAAAGGCGGCGCATGATCATTATTATTTACCTCAAATTAAATTATTTTTTAATATCTTGTAAATAACGATTGTTAAAAGACTCTCGTTCCTTTTTGCGTTGGGCTTCTAGTGCTTTTGGCATTTTACCTACGAACCATTCATGCCCATCCAGAGTCATAATTTTATTATCGAGATAATCCTTAATGACTTTAGCCTCTTTATGTTTCCCTGCTTTTTCAGCTTTTTCAATAATTTCCTTAATGCTAGGCACCCATTCCATATAAAAACGATGAGCAACTTCGTACATACCGTGCCACTGTACATAGTCTGGTGCCATCATTGCTGCACCATGACGAGCCCTTCTTCCTTCGTGATGCCACAAAAAGTAATAATTCCATTCAACTTCTTCATCAAATGGTGTGTCTGTTCTTAATCCTTGTTCAAGTAACAACTTCATCATTTTAGTGGTTGGTACTGCATATTTTTCATTATACATTTCTACAACACTATCAAATTGTTCGTAGAAGTTCTCAATCATTTTTTTACCATGACAACTACTACAAACATCTTTCATATCATCACGACGTAACTCCCAAGGTTTAACTTTTAAGCCTTTCTTCTCATCTCGAGCATCAATCTTTTCAGAAATAGCTGGACGTAGAGTCCATGAAATACGATCACCCACATCATGAGTAATCGGTTGATTACGAGTTGCGGACATATGACAAGTAGCACAAGTTGGAGCAGCATCATAATCTTCTCCCGCAACCCATTTAGATGAATCTAAGTTCATTTTATCGACATTGGCATAGAAACCGATACCGTGTTTAGATTCTTCATAGATCTCTTTTTGTGGATGATCTGGTCCTAAATGACATTTTCCGCATGTTTCAGGTCGTCTAGCTTGAGCAGCAGAAAATTGATGGCGTTGATGACAAGCACTACAGGCACCTTTAGAGCCATCAGGGTTAATTCTTCCTATTCCTGTATTAGGCCAAGTGGTTGGGTCAAGGTCACCATTTGGTAATACTTTGATTTCGGTTCCATGACACTGCCAGCAACCTGCAACTGCAACAGGCGATTTACCATGGAAACTCATTTTTCCTTCAACCACTTCAGCCAATGTATTATCTAATGAACCAATAATTTGAGCAGCTTTAGCATGGTGACTTTTATCAAATTGCTCTGCTTCGGTATTGTGGCATTCAGCACAATCTTTAGGTGAAACAATCACAGAAATAAAGAAGTCTTTATGGCGGATTGCATCAGGGTCTTTTTTATCAGCTTTATGGCATTCATAACAGCCTACGTTAGCACCATAATGTTTAGATTTCCCCCATTGCTGATAAATTCCTGGGTGTTCGTTTTTATGGCAAGAAGCACACGTAGCACTTTCTTTACTAAGGTTTTTAAAAGGTTTAAGAATCTTAGCTTTTTCTTCTTTAGAGACATCTACCCATTTTTTTTTAACAGATTCCGTTTTACGATCTGAGGGGGTTACAAATTTAGTACTACTTTTTTCCTGTTTATATTGTTCAAGAGTCTCACCTTTTCTTAGTGTGACGGCATCGCCGGTTTCTGGGTCAATGACTGAAGACCACATAGCAGCAGAAGCACTAAAGCTATATATTTGAAAACCTAGGGTAAGTAATGCCATAAACAAGGTACTAACCCACCAAGATGTGTGTTTATTTCTCATAATTATTATCCTTTCCCAAAAATAATTTATGTATTATTTGATCCAATGAATTAAAAATATTTAAAAATTTGATGTAGGGTTTTAAAATATTATTAATTCATCGTCCTTTTTTTAAAAATTAGCTTTAAACTCGTGCACTGGTGACTTCACCAGCTCCCCAAGTTGTACGCCAACGTGATTTTACTTTGTTAATTCCATAAAAACTGAGTAATGCCAATAGAGTAAAGATAAAAAAGCCTAAACCAAAGCCATCAGTCATTTGTTTAGATTGCCCAAGAGACCATGCTAGAAAAAATCCTCCTATACCACCAGCTGTACCAATTACACCCGTTACCACACCAACATTTTTACGAAATCTAAGAGGGACTAATTGAAAAACTGCACCGCTACTCATTCCAAGTGTGGAAGATCCTATTATCAAAAATATAATAGCTAGCCAAAGAGGGAGAGAGAAACTCACGAGTAACATAGATACCGCTGTCGCTGCATATAATCTCTGCATGGTACGAATCCCTCCAAATCTATCGGCTAACCAACCACCAACAGGCCGCATGGCTGTTCCTGCTAAAATACAAATAGCGGTGTAATAACCAGCATGAACAGGGTCAAGAGCATATTCTTGATGAAAATATAAAACCATCACGCTGGATAGGGCAATCACCCCACCAAAACTTAAACTGTAAAAGAGCATAAACCACCAGACATCAATTTCTTTCAGTACTTTTAAATAATCAGAAAGTGGCTTTTTATCAGGCTGATAGTTATCGTCTTTAGCCTTGAGATGGAAAAAAATAACGGTGGCAATTAAAGGGATAGTTGCAAAGCCAAAAACAGCACGCCAGCCAAAACTTTCTGCAAGCATAGGAGCTAATGCTGCTGTAAAAACAGTTCCACTACTAGCTGCACCAGCAATTCCCATCACTAGACCTTGGTATTCATCAGGATACCAGCGGCTACATAATGGAAGAGCGACAGCCATACTGGTTCCTGCCAAGCCTAGCATTATCGAAACTATATAAATACTACTGATAGAGCTTATATTGCTAAGAAAAGCGAGTAGTAATACCAAAATAACTGTAAGCTGAAGAACAAGTCCGGTACGTTTTGGTGCAAAACGATCGACAAGAATGCCGACAGGAACCCGAAAAATGACACCTGCTAATAAAGGAAGGGTGACTAGTGTATATTGCTGAGCTTCGGTCAGATTTAAATCTTGAGCAATATAGATAACTAGCGGCCCAATCATTACCCAAACCATAAAGCTCATATCTGAATAAATAAAAGCACTGATTAGGGTGTTTTTGTGACCACTTTGTAAAAATTTTGAAAAAGACATAGGGCAAAATTACTTAGACGAAATCTAGTGAATATCAAGCAATTACCATGCCTAAATATGTGAGGTTGCTCACATATCCTCATATCCCTGACTCTTTGTGTGTTTTTATTGATTTACCCTAGTAAAAAAACTATATTAACAACACTCTAGTATTCATATTTTTTGTTTTTTCGCTTTAAAGTGGAGCGATAAGTGCACGGCTTGCACTTCTGTGGTGCAAAAATAAAAATTCTATTCTTCAAAATAGGAAAATTCAATGCCTGAACTATTAGAAATACAATGTGGTTTTGCCAGTGAAACAGGTAAGCGTGAAACGAATGAAGACTTCGTTGCTTTTTATCTCGGTAGTGAAAATGAGCGAGCTATTTATGGTAGCTCAGCTATCATTACTGATGGAATTGGTGGCACAGGTGGAGGTCGGTGCGCATCAGAATTAGCAGTGCGAGAATTTATTGATGCTTATTACGAGCAAAAGCAAACTCTGGGTATAAAAAGGATGGCTGAAAATGCGCTATCTTCAATTAATCGATGGATTTATTCTCAATCCCATCGTGATTCAGCACTTAAAGGGATGGGGACTACCTTTAGTGCTTTAATTTTACTCAACAGTCAAGCTCATCTTGTCCATCTGGGAGATACCCGAATCTATCGACTTAGAAATGGTCGTTTGCAGTGCCTTACCACAGACCATATTCATCAACACCCTGATTTACAGCATGTACTCACTCGAGCATTGGGAATAGAGGAAAACTTACATATTGATTTTTCACAACATAATCTAAACTTACACGATCGATTTTTACTGTGTTGTGATGGCGTACATACAATACTAAGGGATAATAAAATTCAACAATTATTATCGCAAAATCAATCTCCACAAGATCATGCTCGCTCCCTTGTTCAAGAAGCACTGCAAGCAGGATCTAATGATAATGTTAGCGCATTAGTTATTGATATACTCAAACTACCTCCACCTGATAAATCATTCCTTGAAACAGTGGTTGATAACTTACCTATGATGAAATCATTACCTAAGGTGAGTGACTTAGTTGATGGTTTTGTGTTAGATCGACAGGTTTCTGACAGTCGATATACACGTCTATTCTTAGCTAATGATGAACAATCTGACCTTGGTCAAGTTGTTATGAAATTTCCTAAACCAGAAACAAATGCAGAGCTAATTTATAGACAAGCATTTATTCGTGAAAACTGGATTACTTCAAATATACACAACCCATGGATAGCTGAACAAGTTGAATTAGAAACAGGTAGGCAATCATGGCTCTATACAGTTATGCCTTTTTATGAAGGAGAAACTCTTGAAACCTGTTTACTAAAAAAGGACATTTCACTTGATTTAGGTGTAGATATCAGCCTACTTTTGTGTAAAGCGGTTTATGCCTTACACAGAGAAAAGGTTATTCATCGTGATATTAAACCTGATAATGTAATTTTGCTCAAAGAGGGGGGATTAAAATTGCTGGATCTAGGTGTAGCTCGTTTGCCTGGACTAAATGATGAGTTAGAAAGCACAGCACCAGGTACCCCTAGTTATATGTCTCCAGAATTATTTAAAGGCGGATATGGTGATGAACAATCTGATCTGTATGCCCTTGGAGTCACTCTGTATAGAATGTTCAGTAAAGGCCAATATCCTTATGGAGAAGTAGAGCCTTTCTCACGGCCTAGTTTCAAAAAACAAGTCCCCTTAGGTCAATATCGACCAGATTTACCCGCATGGTTAGAAGTTTTACTATCACGAGCAGTTAACCCAGAAAAAAGATTTATTAATGCAATGGATCTTGCTTTTGAACTAGAAAATGGTATGGCAAGAGGAACAAGCGTGCTACCAATGGAAAGCAGTTTATCTAATCGTGTCAAAAATAAACTGGGTGGTTGGTTTAGCTAGAGTAGGGTGATTATGTAATTAAATTGATGATAAGAATATTGAGTCAATTATAACTACTTTACTCTTTTATCATCTTAGAGTGTCTTCACTTGCAGATCACACTTGATTTATTCTTCGAAAATGACTATTTATGCGATGATTTCAGTTGGTGATGATGGTTCTTCAACTACTTGTAATACAGAGATAACAGTTAAATAAACTAATAGTGTAGAAGAGACTTTAGTCGTTTTTATCTGCTCTTAAGGAACCTATGAATAAGTTGATTCATAAAGTCTTATGTTCAATTAATTCAATAAGTTAAATTCTATTAAGTCGTTACTTTAAGACTTAATCAGAGGTTCCTTAAGTCACATCCATTCTTAAAAAGTAGTTCACTATTGTAAATTGTGAACTACTGCTTATTCCCATAGGTTATATTCAACGCTTATTTTTTTAATAAAAACCATCGAAGAATACGACCATCGTTTGCAACATGAACTCGTATTGATCGATCAGAACTAAGGTAAACTGATACAACATTCGATTCAATTGTTTCCTGTCCCAAAAGTCTATATTTATTTGTTTGACAGGAGATAAACTTAGTCCAGACTAAACCAATCGTGGGCTTTTGGTTTAAACGTTGGCTACATTTTTCTTGCAGTTGAGTATTATGTTGCGACTGTATTTTTAACTGATCTTTAGCGATAAGAACGGCAATTTTTTTCCACAAATTTTGATGAGTGACTTCATACATTTGATAACGAAATTTTGAACGAGGGGAGGCAGATACACCACCTTTGATTACACCTGGAATAACCACCAGCGCACCCAAAAATGGAAATGGATTACCCGATTTATGAGATAATTCATAACTGCTCTCGGCATGGAACTTGCCCAATGTTTTTTCCGTTTGAGCATCAATCACTTCAATATCGGCTTGTGCATCATAAATATATTGTGTTCCTCGCCAACTGTGAGCAAAAATAATTGCACCTGGCCACCATGTGAAAAAGTTTTTGGCCTTATTATCACGAAAATGTCCACTAACAGTACCGCGAATTAGCAAATCAACATTTGTTTTATCATTAAATGATTTCGAAAGGGTTTTAGAAAAACCTTCTTTGCGAAGTGCTTCAGCTAGACCTTGCTCAAAATTGTTAGCATCATTATATTTACTCTCATCAACTTGCAAGGTTTCTATCTCTATTGCCAAGTTTGGTGGTTTTTTTAAATTATCAGTTGGAGAAGTCTGTGCTTTAAGATCAACGATCTCAAGAGTAGAACAACCACTTATTAATAATGAAAAAATGAATGAGAGTATTAATAAAACCTTATGAAAACATAAATTCATATCGCACACCTTAGTAAGTTTGTTTTTTATCTGTGTCTTGTGGTGAATAATATTCATCTCCACTATCAAAAGAATCGACTGAATCCGGTGAGGGATAAAAATCAGTTCCATTTTCTTTATTTACATTATTTTCATTGCCCCCGATTTCTTTTCTTGAATATTGATACTCTTGAGCCCATTTATCACGATTTATTTGCATCGATAGCTCTTTCAATTCTGATAGAGCTTCAGTTTCATCCTTCTCTTTGAGAAGGATATAAGTCCAATAGCTAGCTCCGGCCTGAGATACTCTTATATATTGGATAGTCCCTTCTTGAATCTCAATAGGTTCTACGGTGTCAATTCGGGGCGTTCGTGCATGAAAATGATATCGTCCAGGTGGTAACTTAACAATAGAGTATGTACTATCTTTCAGCGCGGTGATTTTCTTCCCATTCCCCTCTATTAACCAACGAAAATCAAGCCCCCCTAAAAACTGATGTGGCCGGTAAAATATTACTGTTCCCACGTTACTATTGACACTGACAGTATCTGCCGAAAATTTAGGGCCAACATTGGCACACCCTATCGTCAACAACACAACAACAAATGGTGCCAGATATTTTTTTTTAAAAGCGATTCCTTTTTCTATTTGGTTTCTAATATAAGATACTGATTTCACACGTAACTGTTTTTTCATGATAATCACCTTTAAATTAGTTTTGTAAATAATTTTAACAGGCTAGAATTATATATCTGCGCTTGTTAGATGCTATATTCCTTTGTTTGAAGACAATGACCTATGAGTTATCTCACAGGTAGGTGAATTTATTTTGAATAAGGTTGGAATAATGAGTTGAAGTTGTGAAAGTAAAACCGGTACTGGGCTCCAACTATTCACCAAAGAGATCTACCGTAGGGATATAATTGAATCATGACAAAAATAACCTTTAGAAGGCCATCATAGAACTTAATAAAAAAAGGTAACTGCCTCAAGTGGGGCATTAAGAATCTAAAAAATCATAGAACCTATGAGACATTGCATAACGGTTTACGAGAACT
>JAGLDH010000101.1 GCA_023145835.1 Methylococcales bacterium | reverse complement strand
AGTACACCAGCAACTTTGCTGATAGGGGGCTTAATATCTTGCATGGGTGTTCCCTGGGTTTCTGAGAAAACATTCCCATAATCAATATATTCATAAAGTTCTCGTAAATCGTTATGCAATGTCTCATAGGTTCTATGATTTTTTAGATTCTTACTGCCACATTTGAGGCAGTTACCTTTTTTATTAAGTTCTATGATGGCATTCTAGAGATTATTTTTATTGTGATTCAATTATATCCCTACGGTAGATCTCTTTGGTGAATAGTTGGAGCCCAGTACCGACTTAATCAGAGGTTCCCTATGGTAATGGCATCATAAAGCCATTTCATTTCATCTCTTCTCTTCTCCAGATACTTTTTCTGGACATCCTTTTCTCTACTTTCCAGTAATACGTGTCAGCCTTCATTCCGATATCGAGCCAATCAAATATTGTTCTTTGTAGAAGCTAGTAGACACGAGCAACTGCAATAACTGATTCATTTCTTAAAATAATAGCTTCGACTACTTCCTTTCGTTTTTCGCCTCGGCGCTCTGCTCAATTTATGCAGTATCACAACATGCGAGAAATTTTGGGACGATTAATAGAATAAGGGAGTCAATTTTTTTGAGTTGTAAATCACAAACGGTAGTTATATTTTCAACTATGCTTAAGTCCAATTAGGCACGTAATCGATTAGTTAATATGTTCTGTTACCCAATAAATAACAAAAGACAGCGAGGCTTTACCTTGATAGAACTGATGGTCACTATCGCAATTATAGGTATTGTGATGAGTATTGCCATGCCTAATTTTACTGAAACTATCAGAAATAGTCGTTTGACTACTAGTGCAAATATATTAATTACATCATTAAATTATGCACGCAGTGAAGCCATTAAACGTGGCGCTAGAATTCATGTAAGAAAAATTGGAGGAGCAGATCAAGTCTGGGATGGGGGTTGGAATATATTTATAGATTTAGATGGGGATGGTGTATTTAATAATACAGATACTCTATTAAAAACTTATCCAGCACTGACAGATGGATATACGTTGAGGACGGGGGGGAATTATGATGTTTGGATTGCCTATATACCGACGGGTTTGATACAAACGTCAGGGCCCTCTCTAAATGATACTTTTAGAATTTGTGCAACAGCAAATGATACTGCGAATTCCCGTACAGTTGCTATTAATAGTATTGGAAGGGCACGAATTTCTTCAGGGGATGCCGCGACATGTCCATAAACTTTTGTACTCTACAGACACCGAAAGTTGAATGATTAATAATAAAGGGTTCACCTTAATTGAAGTTTTAATTGCCATGTTTGTTTTGGCTTTTGGATTAATAGGTCTGGCTGCCGTGCAAATGACAGGGTTACGAAATAACCTTAGTGCTCACAACAGAATCCAAGCAACAATACTCGCCTATGATATGGCGGATCGAATGCGTGCCAATGTAGCAGATACAACCTCGTTGGCTAACCCAGCACTCAGTACTTATAACACAATGGTAGCTAATCAGGCTCAAGTAAAAAACGCCTGTAAACTTATTGCTAATGCATGTACTTCTGCGGAAATGGCTGAAAATGATTTATTTGAGTGGAATCGTATGATTGCAGGTGGTGTTGCTGTGGAGGGGCCGCCAGCAATGGCCGCTTTACCTGCAACGTTGCCATTAGGCCAAGGTACTATTACGGGCACGGTATCAGGTGCAGCTCCCAATCAATACATGATGTATACCATTACAATCAACTGGGATGATAACCGAGATGGAACTAGAGATTTAAGTTTTCAAATGAGCTTTCAGTTATGAAGAAATTTTTATTTCAAAAAAGACAGCAAGGTATGACCTTATTAGAGATTATGATTGCATTAGGTATAGGTGCTTTCTTATTGGCTGGTGTGATGCAAATTTATCTTGGCAGTCATCAAACTTATCGCATGCAAGACAATATGTCTAGAATGCAAGAAAATGGTCGATTTGCTATAGAATTTATTGCTCGCGATATCCGGACGGCTGATCATAAGCAATGTTTTAGAGATGCAAGTTCAGGTGGTGAGGTCTTTGGGTTAAATGATTCAGGGTTGAATAACTCAGATCGCATCACAGTAATACAAAAAGATGATGAGTGTGGTGCTGCTGCCAATGCATTTTCTGCCATTTCTTTTTTTATTAGAAATGCAAATGGGCAGCCCGCGTTATATAGGGTCACTTTACCCACGCCAACGGTTGGCTCACCTGCTCCAACAACAGTTGTAGCAGCAACAACTGCCATTAATAGCGCTGTTGCTGCCGCAGATGATAATGCTGTACTTATCGAAGGTATAGAAAATATACAGATTTTATATGGAGTAGACACTGATGTAATCGATACTGCTGATTATGGCACCCCAAACTACTATGTGGCAGCGGAAACAGTTGGTTTAGATATGGATCGAGTGGTTAGCGTTAGAATCAGTTTATTAGTCCATTCAATAGATAATGGTCTAACTTCGGCGCTAAGTCCTTATGTGTTTAACGGAGTAAGTACGACACCTACAGATAGACGATTAAGACGTGTATTTACATCAACCATTGTTTTGCGTAATAGACTTAATTAAAGGGGAATTGTGAAGAGTAAAGTATCACCCATAAATAAACAGGCCGGTGTAATTCTGGTCGTTAGCTTGATTATGTTGTTGCTGTTGACATTAATTGGCATAACAGGAACACAAGTTACCAGTTTAGAAGAAAAAATGGCAGGTAATGCCAAAGATCAAAACCTTGCCTTTCAAGCGGCAGAATCAGCTTTGATAGAAGCAGAAAAGTTTGTTTTGCTGCCATCAACTGGTCTATTCACCTTTTATGTTGGGACTGCTGGTTTACTGGGACAAGATGATCCAGATACTTCGGCCATTGAGTTTCCAGAGCCTGATTTTTTTAATAGTAATGCCTGGGTAGATGCTAACACAATAGCAACAGGGAGTGAGTTCAGTGCTAATTTTTCCAATCATTCAGGCGCCGTGATTGCCAGTCCGCGCTATATTATTAAGGTGCTTGATTCTTCAGGGTCAAAAGTAGTGGTTAGAATAACGGCAAGAGCTACAGGGTTAAATTCAGGCACTCAAGTTATTCTTCAAGAAGTGTTTGAAAAAGTATATTAATAATTAAGAGGTCTAAGATGAAACAACAAATTTCACAGCCAATATTAGTCATTATTTTTACCCTTGGCTTATTTTTCGTATCGCAGTCTCCAGTAGGTGCAGGGCCAGTTTTGGTATCGCAGCCTCCAGTAGGTGGTGGGCCAGGTACGCTTGCCCAAACCCCGCTATTTGCTTCAGCCTCCGTCCAGCCCAATATTTTTTTTATGCTGGATGACTCGGGGAGTATGTTTAGTACTATAACCGTACCTAATTCGATTAATCAACGCTGGGCTGCTTTTTATTATTGGAACACTCCGGTGCTGGGATTTGAAGAGCATTGGAGAACATGGTGTTTAGGCTCAAACCTTCTAGCATACAATTCTAGCGTTAACTATTTGCCTTGGGCGGCAAATATGCCGGGTACCACAACACCATACCCTGACCAAATACTCACAAGTACTTGGGCGGAACCTACAACAAAGGGAGTAGGCTTTGTAGATATTAATCCGGGTCTTACAACAAACTTTGATACGGGAACGGTTGACCTTTCTAATGCGCCTATTATTGAATGGGTTGATGACAATAATGATGGCGTCGTTAATGAGTTAGACTGTCCTACTTCTGATAATTTAAGAGTTACACGAGCCAGGTCACTATCAGCAGCAGAAAAAACTAATTTTGCAAACTGGTTTACTTATTATAGAGATAGAGATCGTACAGCAACGGCGGCTGTTCTTCAGGTTGTTTCAGAAAGTAGTGATCGCATAGGCATGGCAACGTTGTTTAATAATAGTATGGAGGCAGGTGGATCTGTAGGTAAGCCGATTGAAGACATGACTATTGAGAGCAAGAAAAATGCATTACTTGCTGATATTGCTAATACGAGACCCGGCGGCTTTACGCCTTTGCGATCCCGTTTAAATTGGGTGGGAGAATATTTTGAATCATTAGGCGGTGGGGATGTTGCGCCTCCTGGGTTAAATATTGGTGCAGTGCCTAGTCCTATTTTATCAGCTGCCGAGGGAGGGCAGTGTCAGCAAAATTTTGCTATTTTGATGACAGATGGCGGATGGAATGACAATACTTTTACTGGTGTCGGTCATCAAGATCAAAATACAGCAAATGAATTCATTTTTAATGCACATCAGGATAATATACCCAATACATTGGCTGATGTAGCAATGAAATGGTACAAAACTAATCTAGATACGAGTTTAGGTGGGGAATTAATTAAAGAAGAAGGGACGGATGCAGAAAATTTAGATGAAAATACTCATCCACATTTGGTGACTTATACCGTTGCCTTTGGTCTTCCTAACTCGTTAGCTGCTCCTACGGATAGAAATAATGCTTTTGCTTGGCCGCCAGCAGCTGGTGGTGATCCAAATAATTTTAGCGAAGCTCAAAAATTACTAGACTTACAACATGCTGCCTATAATGGCCGAGGCAAATTCCTTTCGGCCGATAACCCAGGTGAATTACTCCAAGCATTACGAAATATTCTTCATGAGGCGGGGGCGCGTAAAGGAAGTTCTACGGCAGTTTCATTTAATACATCAGCGTTATTAGCTGGGAGTCAATTATACTTTGCTAATTTTGATTCTAATGGCTGGAAAGGGAATGTTAGAGCTTTTTCTATCAATGAAAATACGGGGGTTATAAGTCCGAATGCAATATGGGACGCGGCAGAACAATTAGACAGCTTAGATAGTGTGGGTATATCAGCGCGAGTGATTTATACGTTAGGGGAACCCACTGCAGCAATAAATGATGGTGTATTATTTGATTGGAGTGTTAACGTGCCTCACCCTGCTGATAATATTTTGACAGATTTTAAAGAAAACCCTAATGAGACAACCGAAGCGAGTCCGTTTACTAAGAGTTCATTTCGTTTAGATTATATACGAGGTGATACTAGTCAGGACGGTGGTGATGAAATTCGTAATCGAAAGAGTCGTTTAGGTGATATTATTCATTCTGCTACGCATTATGTTGGTAAACCCGTTTCAAATTGGCCAAATGAAGGTTTTTTTGGCGTTCCAGGTAAGCGATATTCAACGTACCAAGCAAATAAACAAAATAGAAAGGGTGTTGTTTATGTTGGAGCCAATGATGGTTTATTGCATGGATTTGCTGCAAAAAATAGCTCTGGAATTACTGCTGGGGACGAGGTTTTTGCTTATTTACCCAGTGCAACAGCCTCCGCGTTAGATAAAACAGGGCTTCATTACTTTTCTGAGCCAAGCTATCAACACAGATATTATGTTGATGGTTCGCCTAAATCTGCGGATGTATATATTAAAATACAAACGGGGGAAAATCGTGACTGGAGAACTATCCTCGTCGGTGGGTTAGGAGGAGGTGGGAAAGGGGTGTATGCCTTAGATGTTTCACAACCAGACGATTTTACGAATACGGTCGATCATGCTAAACAGAATGTACTGTGGGAATTTACCAATCTAGACGATGATCATCTTGGTTTTTCTTTTAGTGAGCCTCAAGTGACGATGATGAACAATGGAAAATGGGCTGTTATTTTTGGTAATGGCTATAATGCTACGGCCACACACACAGCCGAGTTATTTATTCTTTTTATTGAAGAAGGGCTTGATGGCGAATGGACTCTTAATGATGACTATATTAGGATTGATACCAAAGCGGGTGACTCTACGCATAAAAATGGGCTGTCTACGCCGACGTTAGTTGATTTAGACGGTAATGGCTCGACAGATAGAATTTATGCTGGGGATTTATTAGGTCATATGTGGGCTTTTGATGTTTCTTCAACAACCTCGAGCAATTGGGATATTCCTTTTGGTAATTCCACAACCCCAGTCGCATTATTTACTTCAGCATCTGCCCAACCAATAACTTCACAGCCAATAACGGTTAAGCCAGAACCACACTGGATTGCTGATGTCTCTGGTGGTGCCAACGCTGCAGCACCTAATATGATGGTTTATTTTGGTACTGGACAATATATCGCAAATGGTGATGCAACAAATACGGATGAACAATCCTTTTATGGTATTTGGGATGGAGGAGTTGCCGTCACACCATCAAAATTGGTGGAACAAACGTTTGTTAACACAGGCGCACTAATTGATGAATCAGGGAGTGAAATAAAGGCTAGAGTGTTATCAGAAAATACACTGGATTTACCAGAATCTCCAGTGGGTGCAGCTGCCGCAGCTAAGCTCGGCTGGGTCATTAATCTTACTGTTGAAACAAGTGAAAGAGTTATTGTTAAGGCTTTTACACATAATGGGTTAATTTATTTTAATACAATGACCCCATCAGGTACGGCCTGTGATCCAGGAGGAGAAAGTTGGTTAATGGCTGTCGATATGAAAACGGGGGCTAACCCAGTATCTCCAGCATTTGATATATTTAATGCTGCAGGTGTGTTGTTTGATGATGATGATAAAGTAACAGATAGCAGTGGTGATAAGCACAATGCTGCTGGTATAAAGTTTGAGTTAGGCATAGCTTCAGCCACATCAGTCATTACAAATGATGCTGGACAGTCTTTTGGCCTTACTTCTGGAACAGACGCTCGTGAAGGTGCCGATCCAGGCTCAAATAATCCTAACGATAGCATAGAGGTATTCCGTCTTCCTCCATCTCCATCTGAGATTAAGGGATTACGTCGATCATGGCTCCAACTATTTTCTAATTGAATGATATGAAAAAGAGAAATAAAATGAAAATATCTAGCTTAATATACATGCTCTTTTTATTGTATTCTTTTTCAAATAAGATAGCACTAGCTGAATCAAGTTCAGCTTTTACTGATCATTATGGAAAAGTGAATGCTGTGAACTCTAAATATTCACATGTGGTGATTAGTGATTTTAGATTACATTACACTGATGGAAGTGATTTTTATAAAGAATCAGGGGCGCCTATATCTAATATTGGCAATGAACTTAAATCTGGGATGCCGGTAAAAGTTAGTTATTTTAAAAACTCTTCGGGGGATTTTGTTATTAAAAAATTAATAATAATTTCTGAGCAAGAGTTTAGAAAGTCACGATTCTTTAATAGAAATTAATGTTCGATAGATTCCACTTTGCAACACTTTGCGCTGAGATGTCATCTGCCAGATCATTTGAAGCAATAAAACGCAAATAGTTAAGAGTAGGGGGCTGGGCTCCAACCATTCAAGAGCCACCAAAAAGTACAATATATAGTATTTTTTTAACTTTATAATGCTTATATATTGTGCCTTTGAATAGTTGGAGGCCAGTCCCGAATTTTATTGTTCATATACAGGTTCCTGATTACCCATAACCTTCCGCCAATTTAGAGTTCATTGCTTGCATGAACTCTAGAGTCTATCTTGCATCAATATTTTTCGGGTTGAAAAAATGAATTAAAAAAGGGAGAAAATAGTTTTTTCCAACCGTTTAAAATTCTCGCTATTTTCTTGTTTTTTAAAAGCAATATTAATTCAATTGATTATAAGGTATCGCTCTTCATAGATTTGGTGGAAGCAAGTAAGTAATCAGGGACAGGTTTATGCTTGATATTTTTATTATAAAGCTGTGGGTTCACACCTAAGTCGTCCCGATCTGTTTGAGTTATAGTTTCATCTGATTCAATGGCTAATTTGATAGCTGGCTCTTTGAATTCTGATGGATAAGTATTTTGTTTTTTAGTTTGATTATTCATTTTTAGACACATTTATTCTTTTCAACGCATAAATACTTATTTAAATTATGCTGGCCTACTGGATTTAGTTGTTCTGAGTGTGGAGGCCAAAAATATTGTTACTTAAAATTAAGAAAGCTCTATCAGTGCAATACAAGCGCGCCATTGCTTACTTTTTGGATTCAGGGAACGTCACATTGATGAATTTCTAGGAAACTTCAATAATAAGAAATTTTGAACCTAGTACAAACAATTGTTTTTATTTTAAACACAAGGTATTCTGAATGCATCTAAAAACTGAATCAGGAAAAGCAAATGCTGGCACCCAATATTTTAATGATTAGAGATGAAACAGCCATGGGAAATATCATGCATGAACTCGAAATGGTTTTTTCCAAAAAAAAAATCAGTGTAAAAGATATTATTATTGAGCGGGTCAAATACGAGGTTGACAATTATAATAACAAAGTTACAAATCAATATTATGGCTTGGTTCAACCTACAAATGCAGAAAAACTACTCAATAAATTCAAGTTAAATGTCACAGAAAAAGTAGATGTTGATAAACAAATTGAAGTTGCTCTGCTGGCTTTTCAGAGCAATGGTTTTTTTTTGCTAGTTGATGATAAGCAGGTGGAAGAGCTGGAGCAGATGATAGACGTTAGCGAACATCAAACAGTTGGTTTTATTAAATTGACACCCTTAGTGGGAGGCTAATCAATGTTTGGAATACTTGAAAACGGGGAATCTGCCGCTAACAACCACGATAACTTTGATGGACTTCTCTCAGCCGTTGTCTCTGAAATTAATGCAAATTTCCAACTGAAGTTTTCTGAATGTGAAGCTTATAACAAAATCAAAAAATTCACACCTAAGCAAAGATGTGAATTATTACTTTATTTACAGCAACAAGTCATCCATTACTATCCAAAAGCTCATCAAATAGCGGATAGCTGGGATTCATCTGCTTATAATTGCTACACTATTTATCAAGGTCTCTTTGCTCTTTTAATGCAGACTAAATTAGAGTTTAGTGAAGATGAAATGCGGACACTGTTCAAAAATTTCATTAAAAATCAGGGCATAGAATCATCAAAAATTTCATTTACTGACTGGCCTATTGGGTTTAGCGCTAATCAGTTTGTAAAATTCATGAAAGTAAATGAACCTAGTGACGAGTTCATTAAACAAATGGAGGTCTTTCTGGAAAACAAGGGTTTTCAGAAAGAACGATTATATTCTGGCATGGATGTTGGTAAAGCAAGAGATAAAATGCGCCAATCTATTATGCTGCAATCTGGAGGCGAAATAACCGTTCCTCCTTATCTGGCAGATGAAACAGATGCCTTTGGTATAGCACTCAGCACATTTCTTAAACAACAGAAAACGTCAGATTTAACGCATTGGCATAGCATATTGCATCACAGTGCTACTGCAAAGGGTGCAAAACCCAAAAAAAACTGGCTGGAACAGGTTAATAGCATTATTGGTGAATTAACGGCAAAAAAATACAAATCTGACGTACAAAATTTGCTTGAATCAGCTGCAAAAGTAGAAATTAAAGTGGAAACGATTTCTGGCAAATATGATGCTGGTAGCCAGTATGAATATACAAACTCATACTGCCTGAGGGAAAAAAATAGAAATGTACTCAAAGGACTGGTTTGGACACTCATCCGTTTTTATGACAAAAAAACACTACAAGTGATTGCCAGATTGACTGAAAAATGTTTTCAAAAAATGCCAGGGGTTGGTCCTGCTGCTGCCGGATTAGGTAATGCCTGCATCTATGTACTTGCACAATCCAAAGGCATGGAAGGCATCAGTCATCTTTCCCGTTTAAAATTACGAATTAGGCAAAATAATACCCAAAAACTTATCAACAATTATATTGAAGAACAGGCTACCAAGCAGGGATTATTAGCGTCCCAAATTGAAGAATTAGCAGCACCTGATTTTGGTCTGGTCGAAGGAGAACGCACCGAAGCATTTGATGATTTTCAGTTGCGATTATATATTACAGGTATCGGTAAAGCCGAACTGCAATGGCTAAAACCTGATGGAAAACTACAAAAGACAGCACCTTCTTTTGTAAAAAACAATGCCAAACAGAATGAGCGCTTATTAAAATTTCGTAACTTGCTTAAGCAGGCAAAACAAGCTTCTACAGCGCAAAGAGACCGTATTGATCGCTTGTATACAGAAAACCGCATCTGGACTTACGAAGAGTTTGACAAGTTTTATTTTAATCATGGTCTGGTTAGTACCATTACCCGAAAGTTGATATGGAATCTGGAAACAAGTGAAAGCTGGACGCCTATTTTTTGGAATGAGAAGAATTGGCAAGATGTTTCCGGTAATACAATAAATCTGAATCATGACAGTAGAATTCGCCTCTGGCATCCCATAGATTCTTCGTCTGAAGAAGTTCTGGCATGGCGTAATCTACTTGATAGCTGGAAAATTCAGCAACCGATGAAGCAGGCTTACCGGGAAATTTACCTGTTGACTGATGCAGAAATCAACACCCGAATCTACAGCAATCGTATGGCCTCACATCTGCTCAAACAACACCAGTTTAACTCACTGGCAGCCTTACGAGGCTGGAAATATTCTTTGCAGGGTGCATACGATGATGGAAGAGACAGTGAAATCGCAGCTAAAAAATTAGCTGCCTATGAAATAACAGCTCAATTCTGGGTTTATGAACTCAGTGGTAGCGAAGAGTGGAATGATGCGGGTATTTGGGATTATGTCGCAACCGATCAGATACGCTTTGTAAATGCAGCCGAAGAACCCATAGAACTGATTGATGTAGACAAATTACTCCTCTCTGAAATTATGCGGGATGCTGACTTGTTCGTTGGCGTGGCCAGTGTAGGTAATGACCCGCAATGGCAAGATGGCGGTGGTGATCCTCAACAACGCGAGTATTGGCAAAGCTATTCTTTTGGCGATCTTTCAGAGATAGCAAAAACCCGAAAGCAAGTGCTGGAACGCCTGCTACCCCGTCTTAAAATTCGTGATGTTGCTCATATCAAAGGAAAGTTTTTGCTCATTAAAGGTAAACTTCATAGCTACAAGATTCATATAGGTAGTACGAATATTCTTATCAGTCCCAAAGACCAGTATTTATGTATAGTAGCTGGCAGATCTAAGGATAAAAACCTGCAAAATGTGTTTTTGCCTTTTGAAGGTGATAGAGGTCTTTCTATTGTGTTAAGTAAAGCATTTTTACTGGCGGCTGATGATAAGATTCAAGACAAAACGATTTTAAGTCAATTGTTGTATTACCGAGTATGACTATGAGTTTCTCTATTCTATATCAGTCCAAAAACAGTTTCTAATTGCCATTATTTGATTAAAACTAAATTGAGCGTAAACAGTGATATTAAGTTTACTTATTTAACCATTAGATTGAAAATGATAGAGCTTTTGAGTAATAAATAAACAAAGGAGTCTCTTGCAAAACTATAAATTTAGTTGGAACCTAAAATTATCCCTCTCCCCTAATTTCATTATTTTTGAAAAGTGGAGGTGAAAATTGATTTTTTTGAATACAAAAATCATCCTGATTAGCAAGAATCTTCCGCCAAACGCAACCAAGCCTCGGTTCGGGGTTCAGTGCCCACGGCAGCGATCAGCAGACGCTCAGGCAAAGTCTTGAGAATAATCGCCGATTGAACCGATAGGCATAGCAGCCAAATAACGGTGAGCATACTTGCTAAAATCAAAGGCATGATAAGCCCCGTTGAGGCTGGTCTTGACATTGCCCAGCACAGTGTTCACCCAATTAAATTCAGGTAACTCGTTAGGTTTTCGGCCTCTGGCAATGACTGGAGTGTGCTGGTATCCGGCAGCACTCACACCGTTGAAGCAGGCTAGCCCATCAGAAAGTACCATGCAGTCAGAGCTGAGATGATTTTTCGACCAGTCTTTTATTGCCTTGAGAGTGAAGCCAGGTACAGGTGTCAGTTTTACACGGAGAGGGTGGCCTTCATTCTAAAAAAATCAGTTGAATATAGAGTTATAATCCAAAGTAGCTAAACGACCTGAGCTGAGCCATGGTATTACCTTCTTCAGTCATTCACCCAGAGGGTGATAAAGAAATCGTGTTTACCAAGCGAAAAAACAGAGCACT
>JAGLDH010000100.1 GCA_023145835.1 Methylococcales bacterium | reverse complement strand
TTCTTACTGCCACATTTGAGGCAGTTACCTTTTTTTATTAAGTTCTATGATGGCCTTCTAAAGGTTATTTTTGTCATGATTCAATTATATCCCTACGGTAGATCTCTTTGGTGAATAGTTGGAGCCCAGTACCTCTCTGGCTGCTCTTGCGTCCGCCACGACTTCGAACAAAGCCTGCTCCGTCAAAGCTACCACAAATGGCTCTAAGGCTTTTAGATAAAAATATTTCCTTGAATAAGAAGTTTATTAGCATAAATCACTCTAAGAATGAAACTACAAGACGATTTTTTAATCATACGTCTCTCTTTTGTTAAAATAACACCCAAGATTTAAAGTCCCATTCTAAACACAGTTATTTTTTAGGCAATATAATAATGAATAATAAACTAATTGCACCCTATCTTGAAGGAAAGAGAGATTTAAGAATCGATTTTCTCCGCGGTTTTATTATGGTGATGTTGATAGCCAACCATATGGATAGTTACTCACTTTATACAGCTATTTCCTATGGCCGATTAGGAATGATTACTAGTGCTGAAGGGTTTGTTGGATTATCAGGTCTTGTGGCAGGAATAGTGTATACCAAGAAAAGCTTAAAGCTTGGGTTTAGAGCCACTTCTCAAGCTTTAATAAAACGAGCTGGCCAACTTTATTTTGCCAAACTATTTACTGTTTTAATTATTGCCTTTATTGCAAGAGAAAAGTTACTAGATACTTATTACCTTACTCATTGGGTTGATCCTTCTACAGAATATGGCGTTCCGACCTACCCTTCTCTTGATGGTACATGGTCAGAACTCTTTATTGAATCAGCCTTATTACTGGGAGGGCCTCATCAAATTCAGGTTCTCGGGCTATATGTTTTTTTATTGTTATTTGCCCCTTTAGCCGTATTTTTACTGACTTCAGGTAAAACTTGGTTATTATTAGTCATCAGTTGGGCTATGTATATTTATAATTATTATTACAATGTAAATATAACAGGGGCGGGATATGAGTCTGCCTTTCCAACTCTAACGTGGCAGTTATTGTTTTATAACGGAATGGCTATTGGTGCAAATTTTCGTTATTTGCAGGAACAGTTTCCAAAAAATATTTATAAAATACTCTTCTGGGTTAGTGTCATTATTTGGATAAGTTCAATTGTATTCTCCTTAAGTAGAGCCAATCCTCGATTTTGGCCCAGTCAAACTTTTTCCTTTATTGACAGAGAAACGTATCTAAAAATATTCTTTTATTGGTTTTATAAAGACACTTTAAAAGTTGGCCTATTAATTAATAACATTGCCGTTTATATTGTCTCCTTCTCTCTCCTTTCTAAGTATTGGAACAGAGTTAATAAAACTATCGGCTGGTTACTAGTCCCCATCGGCCAATCATCTCTGTATGTATTTATACTGCATGTCTTTATTTTATTGTTTATGTTCCATTTTTATGGGCGTCACACTACAGATATGTTTTTAACCAATACATTGCTTCAAACTGCGATTTATCTACTTATCTGGGTAATGATAAAATATCGGGTATTATTTGGTATTATTCCACGGTAGTCTTTACTCTAATAACCAATAATCAATCGACTATTCCGCCGAAAAATTAACCTTAGTAACTTGGCAATAACTAAGCTAATCACAATAGCAGTGACTATGTTAAACACTGTAAACATTGTGCTAGAAAGAAAACTTAAGGGTTGATAAATATTATAATAACCATAAAAAAAGAAAACCCAAGGATGAATAAAGAAAATAGCAAAACTCCCCTCTGCAATATATTTTAGAATAGGAATTTCTTTATTTTCTAATTTATCAAGTAAAGACATAAAAAAGAAGCAGAGGAATATTTTTTGCCAAATCATAATATCGAATTGTTCGAATGAAAAAATAGATTTCTTATGAAAATTCCCCATACTATCATAAATTAATACCTGCAATATTGCAAGAAGAAGGACTATTATTCCAAGAAGTAACGTTTTTCCTCTCAATAACTGTAATACACGCTCTCTATTGATAGAAACAAAGATACCCAGCATATAAACGGGGGAAAAATAGATAACAGAGTGTATGGGTGACAAATTATATAAAGGACGTAAGACGATAGTAGAGACACAAAACAACAGAAAAATAATAATGAATTGTATTGTTCGAGGTAGTTGAATTTGCTTTATAAAGAGAGGGGATAAAGTGAACATAACCATCACTAAAGGTACGTACCAATAGGCAATAAGTACTCGACCTGTCCATAAATATTGAAAAAATAACTGGGTATATTGTTTCCAGTCAGTTGGTTTTCCATCAATAAATAAATCTAAATAGGGTAAGCGCTTAAAATAAAATAGTAATAATAAAAAACCTAATGTACTTAAAATAAAATAAGGTAAAAAAACAAATTTTAATTTTTTGACAATAAACTTTCGATATTGAAAATTTTGATAAAATACATAATGGAAAAAAAAACCTGAGATAAAAACAAATAATGCAGTACCACCGGTCACCAAATTCACTAACACTTTTTCACTAAAAGTAGTGACTGCACCAGGGTTAAATGAATGACCAGCAACAATAAACACAATGGCTATCGCTCTAAAATAATCAAATGCATTAATTCGCATAACTAACGTTCCTTATCGTTTTAATCCGTTGTATAAAGCTTACGTACGGTATTGGGTATGTTTTTTTTAGGTATCAACCGATGGTCTACCCCCACTTCAAAAAGACCAAACCATTCTTCGGGATCTTCACGCTCATGCTTAGTCGAATCAACAGGGTCTTCCCCACTCTTCCACCATTCATCATGTAATTCAAAAAAAGCTATACCACAAAATTTATCATTCCCTTTTGCTGTATGTAAATCTTTCCAGATTGATTTAAAGACAGCAGGTACATCTTTTTCCTTATGTCCACCAAACCCAGGTGCAGAATAAGGCTTCGGTTCAAAAGGAGAAGTTGATAGCCCAGCTTGTGTAATAAATATCGGTTTATCAGTACTAGCAGCTAATTCTTCAAGATACCCCTGATAACTAGACTTAGTCTTACTTCCTGGTAGTGAAGTGACAACGCCTCGAGCATAAGTATATACATTAAGGCATACTAAATCCCCTATATCAGGCATTAGTCTATTTTGAGATGCCACATCCAAATCAGACCGGTTTAATGGGCCAATATGCGTCCAACTAGTATGACAATATAGGTGGCGGCGACCATATGTCGTCAACTCATAATCAATCGCTTTATCTATCAATTGTGCTAAAGCAACTTCTGTCGGCGTACGGTTAGTGACCTGTACATGCTTTCCCGTAAAACTCTTAACATTAGGATTATTAGCATCCGTACTGATAACAGATTTAGCCTGTAATTCATCTCCTATTGAGAAAAGCACCAATCGATCAGGTCGTCCCACTTGATAAGTAAGATCAATTGTTTCTTTTATAATAGTCCACATAAGAGCCTGGTAATCTTTAGCAAGAAAATCAGGAACGTAACCATCTAACCAAATATCCTGACCATACAACATGTCTGTCGTATCAAGTTGGATAAAGAATTTAGGGGGCATCTTCAAAGGAAAAACATGTAAATAGTTAACCCCCATATCACGCATTACAGTTAAATGTTCCAGATAACGCTCATCATTTCCAGGGGCAGCACCTTTTAATGGGTTTTCGCCTGGTAGGTAGGGGGAATAACCCATTCCTTTAAAAAATAGAGCTTTATTTTTCTTAAGATCTATAATTTTTCCATTCTTAACTGCAAAATTAGATGGAGCAGGTGTTGTCGCTTTTATGATAGAAGTTTTTTTCATCTTCTCAGAAGCATGAACTGTTAGTATCAGTGTCTGAGACAATAGCAAAACAGCAATTAAAGTAGACAACAATGGAATATTCATAGTCAATATATTTAGAATGTATCACATAATTTAAAATTAATTAGACAGGAAAATCTAACGGTCTATTTCTATAAAGCTATTCCTTTAATAAAAAATATTTACTAATTAAAAAGAATATTTTTTTGAACTAAGTTCCACTTTTAACAAAAATGATTTAAAAACCGACTAAATTCCTTGGTCTTATGTGATTCAATCACTGAACTCTAATTTATTATTAGCTAATATAGATTTGTATTTCATTTTTCTTCTATAGATGGTTTTAACATACTTCACAAACCATCTATAGAAAGCTAAAGATAATACCATTCTTATAATAACAGAGGACTTTAAAATGATTGATTTTGTATTAAGTATTTTTTCTACCGTACTACAAATGGACATGAGAGATCACCACGACATTCCATTTGCTTTACCCCTATTAATGGCATGCTTTGTTGGCGGAATGGTAGGTTTTACAATTTTACGGTTTATTGGTAATGAACAAAAAGAAGAGAATAGCCAAGCTGAAAAAATTAATTAGAGGGACTATTGGTCAGTTTTTTTAGAGCATCAAAATCACTAATAATGATTGTTCCTCTATTCAAACTGACCCACCCCTGCCCTTCATATTGCTTTAGGTGTCTAGAAATTACTTCTCGTGCCGACCCTAATTTAGTTGCTAACTCTTGATGTGTTATCTTTATAGTTTTTTTATTAGCACTCAACAATTCCTTAGATAGTCGGTTATCAATCCCCGCAAATACAACCTCCCCAAAACGCCCAATTATATTAGATAATCTGGCAGAAAAGTTTTTAAAAACAAATTCCCGAAAAAAAGCTGACGTTTCAAGGCAACGATAAAAAGCGTGTGAAGATATAATAAATGCCGAGCTATCTTCTTCACTGATTGCCTCTGCCGGATAACTATCACCACTTAATAAACAAGATGTTGTTAGTACGCAAGAATCACCAGGAGTCATTTGATATAGCAACATTTCCCTACCATTTTCTGATATTAACTGGGCTTTTACAGAGCCTTTAAGTAGTAATAAATAGTTTTCACAAATACTTCCAGATGCAAAGACTTGTTGGCCTGCCGGTATAGAGACCAGAGCGGCACTCTCCATCAAACTTTTCATTGCAGATTCCCCACTTTTACTAAATTCTGGAAAATGACTTTCCCATAAGGCTTTATGTTTAAACATGGCAATTTCTACAATCTAAAAAATAATTTTCAACAGTACTCTCTTCATAAATTATTGTAAAGATAAAACCCTAAGCATTTAATTATTACAATGATGTTGCGAACCATTCGCATTTGCATTAATATAATCATAACTTTATTCTTTCCACATAATCTAATGAAACTAAAATCACTCTCTCTTTCCATAACAATTCTTCTTGGATCAACCTCTATAGCGCAAGCAATAACAGTAGAAGAACTCGCTGAACAATTTGAAGCCTACAAAAAAGTACAAGATACGAGGTTTAATCAATTAACTTCAGAAAATGATTCTCTAAAAAAAGAAAATCAACAACTTAAAGAAAAAGTTGAAAATAACACAACTGCTGTTGAAGTTGTGAGTGAAAATATTGAAGGAAGTAGTACTCTAGCTAGTTGGTTTAATAGAACAACGATAGGAGGTTATGGAGAACTCCATTATCAGAATAGAAGCACTGAAGGTGGTAAACAACATAAAGAAGAAATTGATTTCCATCGCTTTGTTTTATTCTTTGGCCATGAATTCACTGATAATTTACGCTTTTTCTCTGAACTAGAACTTGAACATTCTATTGCTGGCGATGATAAAAAAGGGGAGATTGAATTAGAACAAGCTTATATAGAATATGATTTCAATGAAAGCACCAGTGCTAAAGCCGGTCTATTTCTAGTCCCTGTTGGTATTTTGAATGAGACCCATGAACCTGCAACATTTTATGGTGTTGAGCGTAATGAAGTTGAAAAATACATTATTCCATCAACATGGTGGGAAGCAGGCCTTGCAGGTACTTATCGATTTGATAATGGTCTAAGCGTCGATGCAATAGTAACGACAGGACTAGATATGGATAATAAATTTTATATCCGCGGTGGTCGCCAAAAAATTTCTAAACAAAAAGCAAATGATCCATTGTTCGGATTAAGAGGAAAATATACGGGTATTACCGGTCTTGAATTAGCGGCGACTGTTTTACATCAGACAGATATGGGGCAAAGTGATAATTCAAGTCACAAAGGCGGTGTCGATATAGGTTCTGGAACACTATTTGAAGCACATGCAATATATAGTCATGCAATCGGATCTGGGACATTTACAGGAAAAGCACTTTATAGCCGCTGGGAATTTGATATTAATGACCCTGCACAAAAAACAGCAGATTCACAATATGGCTGGTATGTAGAGCCTAGTTATAGATTGCCCACTATCATGGGTGATGTAGGTATTTATGGACGTTTTCAACAATTGGATTATTATAAGGGTTCTGAAAAGAACTACGATATCTGGGAAGCGGGTGCCAACTGGTGGATTCATGAAAACGTAGTTTTAAAAGCTAATTATATTTATAAAGAAGACACTCTTCACAGTGATAAGGACGAAAAGGGATTTGATTTAGGTATTGGTTATCAGTTCTAAAGGCTAATCACCTGATCATAATCTTTGTTATACTATCAATAACACAAAAAAAAAGGGTGCTTTTGCACCCTTTTATGTATCGACGATATGTCTAAAATATTACTAACATCTCTACTCCTTCTTTCTTTTTCAGTTTTTTCTGATGAATACCAAAGTAAAGAAAATTTTTTAATTGAAGCATTTTCTGGAACACCACCGAAGCCCAAAGTTCTATGGCTTAAAAAAGACCGAAAAAAAATAGTATCGACGATTCTTAAACATAAGCCGGGGTTTATGCGTACCCGATATTGGGTGAATACTGAACAATCTGTCTGGATACTTGATGAAATAGGTAAAACAAAACCTATTACTGTAGCCATTATTATTAAAAATGCAAAAATTTCATCTCTAAAAGTATTGGCTTTTAGAGAAAGCCGAGGCTGGGAAGTTAAACATGATTTTTTTACTAACCAATTTAAACAAAACTCACTCAACCCAAGTTTAAACCTGATACAACCAGTTGATGGTATTTCAGGAGCAACCTTATCAGTCCGTGCCTTAACTAAAATTGCTCAACTGGCTTTGTTTTTTGATAGCCAAATTTCACATGAAAAGTAATAAAAATCTTATTTGGCGATTTTTATACAAACTCCATCGTTATATTGGGTTATCTTCTGCAGCTGTCCTCATAGTAGTTTCTATTACTGGCATTGCTCTCAACCACACAGAGGATTTAAAATTAGACAGTCAAATGATAGCGTCAAATACCATTTTAGACTGGTATGGTGTTAACTTTTCAGGTAACTTAACTTCATTTTCGACTCAAAATCATTGGTTAACCCAGTTAGATCAACAATTATTTTTTGATGATATTTCAATAATAAAAAATAAAGAAATACTACTTGGAGCTATCGAAACAGATGAGTTTATTGTCACTGGATTAAGTAATTCATTATTACTACTTTCTTTACAAGGTGAACTTATTGAACAAACCTCATTTGAAAATATAGAAAAGCTTGGAATAGATGCACAAAATAATATCATCATAAAATCCAACCAGGATTTTATGTTCAGTGATGATGGGCTATTGTCTTGGCGCTCCTATCTAAATCCAAATAATCTTACCATTACTTGGTCTAAATCAACGCCCCCCCCAAAAGTAATTGCTCAGAAAATAAAAAACATATCTCGTACTTCAATCATCCCACTTGAAAGAGTCACTCTGGATCTACACAGTGGTCGTTTTTTTGGATTAATTGGTATTATCATTGTGGATATAAGTGGACTTTTTCTAATAATTCTATCTATCAGTGGCTGTATGATATGGTTAAAACACAAACTTAGAAAATCAAATAGGAATAGAAAAGACAGTTAATTAATAGTGCTGCTATCAATCTCCCCTCCCCCCTGTTTATCAATATTTTTCTCACTAATGAAAACTAGTTCACACTTTTTCTTTCCTTTTTAAGAGTCCGTTCACTTTTTAGATGTTCTAAATCGACTATTTTATAAGTAACCGCAAACAAATCTATAGATCAAGACTTATGCCTATGCAGTTACAGATAAAAAAAATCTTATCCTCCTTACTCCCCTTCGTATTATTCTTCTCAAATATAGCATCAAATGTTGCTGTTGCAGTCACTAACCCATGTGACGTGACTAAAACTATCCAAGCAAATAGTTGGGCTCAATTTGGGATTCCTTGCAAAGCACCTCAAGGTCAAAATACATTAGCAGCCATTATTGGTGATGATATGTCTGGCACCCACGACTCTGATTGGAGGGTTTTTTCCTATGACCCAATGACTAAAACTTATCAAAAAGTAAAACTCGAAGATTCGCTAGAAGTTGGAAAAGGATACTGGATAAATAATGTAAATCAATCATATACACTCGATATGCCTATTAATAGTTCCCCAGTAAATACGGTAAACTCTAATCAATGTTTAACATCTGGGTGTTTTGAGTCAACGTTAGTAACAACGGGCGATACTCAATATCATATGTTAGCCAACCCTTTTTATCACTCAGTAAAAGGAACAGATTTACGGGTTAATACGGATGATGAATCTGGATTAACACTTCTAGAAACTGATACCGATATCCTTGCAAATACAATATGGCACTATAATGGAGGTGAATATGAACAACTGCAGAACAAGACAATGTCTCCTTGGACAGGTGCTTGGTTCGCAACACTAGCTACCGCTCCACTCACCCCTCAACCTAGACTATTGTTTCCAACAAACGCTGAAACTTATGTTTTACATGGATCATCCTATCCTGACCCAATAGTAGATACATCAACTATTGGTGAATACACTTTGAATAATGGTGAAAAAGTTAACGTTGTTCCTATTGGGTATAACATTCCTAATCATGTATTAGGTGCTGATATAGCATCTATTCAAGCAATAAGCGGGGCACCTGATATAGTTGTCGCGCCAACTGGCACATCAGGGGCGGCAGGTACATTAGCTGATCCAATTCACATCAATGAACTCAATGATAAAATAAATGGACGCAGTAATCTACATATTGTTTTTAGAGGTGGTCAGCATGTTTTTACCTCTAATGCTACCAACTGGGAAATTAGAATAGATGGTAATAATAATACTTTTGATGCCTATCAAAATGAAAAAGTTATTCTCTCTGGTATAGACAGAAAGCCAACAGCAACGTCATCTGCAGGCTGGGGTTCAGGTGGTTTACTTATAAAAGGCAACGGAAACTTGTGGCAAAGAATGAGTATTACCAAGATGCCTTTTGTTGGTCTTAGAGTCGACGGTAATCATAATACCTTCCAAGCAATGCAAGTCTATAAGTGCTACGGATCTGGTGTTGCATTTTACGATACGATAACGCCTAATACTCATCAAGGTTTAGGGGGTAGTAATAATACTTTTAGACATTCATATATATATCTAAATTCTGCTGAGGGTGTTATTGAACACCCTAATTATCCAGGAAGGTACAGTAATGGAGCTCATACAGATGGTATTTCATCTTCTTTAGGAACAGTTGATAACATTCTTGAAAATTTGACAATCTGGAAAAACTCAGATGATGGATTAGATTTTTGGATTGCTAAAGGTTCTCAAGTTAAAAATAGCATTTCAGCATTTAATGGACTAGGTGATGGCGATGGTAACGGATTTAAGTTTGGAGGCTACCGCTCGCAGCATGATATACGGGGCAAGGATATTAAATTAATGAACTGTCTTTCTTTTCAAGAAAAGAAGATGGCTTTTAGCAATAATGAAGGTCTAAACTCTGAACTTAGAAATGTAACAGCTATAAGTAGTGGCTCCGTAAAGCCAAATATCTGGCTTAGCCCTAGTTCTCAGGTTATTGATAGTATATCAGCAGATGGCTATGACAATATAGAAGGAACGTCTGTTAATCTAGCTCAAGGAGTAGCCTTGGATAAATTTATTAGTCTTAACCCTCTTAGTCCTGACTTTGCAAAACCAAAAGCGGGAAGTAACATAAAAAGCCAAGGGGCTTACAAAGGGCTTTAACCAAAGGAACTCGACTCCTTCCTCTAAAATCATTTTCCTTTAATCATAATTAAAACTCACTAGTATGATGTCACCCTTAAATCTAAACTAAAATTAAGGGTGACATCATTAGTCTATTTAATTGCTTCCCAAGCAAGAATAGCATTCTTATAATTAACGACTGAGCCAATAGTCGTTAATTTATTTTGAGTATACGACCCTAAAATATATATAACGCCGCTGGTATCAATTCCTAAATAATTTTTACTCTTTGGATAGAATCGGTAAGTGTATTGTTGATATTGATTATTTGCTGCTGTTCCAGGAAATAAAGCTGGAAAATTGGCTTCTGCATAAGCAAAAACTCGATCATTTGAAATAGCAAATATTGGTGTTATTACTGGAGAGGTTGTCGATTTACCAAGGTTTAAGTCACCAACGACTAAAGCTGGATTATCTAAACGTTGTTGGTTAGTTCCATCACCCAATTGTCCGTCACTATTACTGCCCCAAGCTAACACAGTACCATCAGCTTTTAAGACTATACTGTGAAAACCACCCGATGACACAGCGGCTATTTCAGAGAGACCTGTTATTGTTGTCGGCACTTCCTTAAAATGTCCCTCCCCCCCCCAAGATAACACTGCCCCATCATGTTTTTGTACCATACTATGGTCTCTAAAAGCTGATATAGCTTTTACACCAGTCAATCCAGGAACTATACCAGGACTAAATTTAGGGAAGTCATCAACACCATACTGTCCACCATTATGTCTCCCCCAAGTGACTACGGTTCCATCAGATTTAAGTGCCATACTATGGCTTTTACCTGCTGATATGGCTATTATTCCGGTAAGTCTAGGCACTGCAGTAGGAGACAGACTATTTTTTGTGGTTCCATTGCCTAGCTGCCCAAATCGATTATGTCCCCAGATGATAACAGTACCGTCGGATTTAAGAGCTATGCTGTATTTATTACCTGCTGATACAGCGATTACACCAGAAAGTCCTGCCACTAAAGCCGGTGTTTTAGGCACCGTACCCGTTGTTCCATTACCCAGTTCACCAAGACTGTTAAACCCCCATGAAACAACAGTTCCATCGGATTTTAGAGCCATGCTATGAGAGTTACCTGCCGACACAGCAATTATGCTAGTAAGTCCTTCTATTTTTACTGGTTTAAGAATATTCTGAGTAGAAGTTTCACTGCCTAGTACTATTTGAGACACACCCCAGCCTACGACAGTACCATCAGATTTTACTGCTAAATTGTGATTGTAGCCTGCTGATATACCTATTACATTGCTAAGTCCTGATACAGCGACAGGAATAGAACTATCATTATTTGTACCATTACCTAATTGCCCTTGGGCATTATCTCCCCATGCGACAACCGAGCCATCAACTTTGAGTGCAATGCTGTGCATGTTACCAGCTGAAATTATTGGTGAACCCGCTAAAACTAGCGAAGAGACACTTCCTCCAATTAATATAAAAAAATAAATATAAAAAGACCGCATAAGTATCTAATAAAGTTAAAGTGGTTATACCAAAATTGGCAAAAAAGGAATCAGACCGATGATATAGGCAACTAACATATCCTACAGATTATGTGTAGATATACTTAAAAGACAGACCCTAACAAATGATGGGCACCTCTATTAAAGTCGGTAAATAATTCTGTGTATATGCTATATCTAATATAATATTTTTTTTAACCCATTTTTATAATCATTATTAAACCTAATAAAATATTTTTTAGTTTCTAAACAGCCATATTTCATATTTTGATTCTTGTTGGATTAATGACAATCTACATTTGTTTTTTAGCCATCGCTGCAGTTAGAAATAACTTAAATTAAATATTTGACCTCATTTCTCGAAGATTCAATTGTATTGGTTGAATATATGGCTGAAGGACATTCTTAAGGATAATTGAAAATAGTATTAAGATTATTCTAAATAACTAAATTATATCAGCTAGTTAAAGACATTTATACTCTGTGTGGAATATATAATGCAAGTAAAGTTGATTATTCTTACAAAAAAAGCAGATTATCTAATTGTAAAAAAATGATCTTATACCTCAATTGAAAATTAACTATGTGGTGCCACTATCGCTGAAAACCAAGGAAACGGAGCACAACGGAGTGATGATTTTTAGTCCTCGGTAGGCGTCAGAGAACAAGCTGAAGCCAAGTTAAAATAGCACACGAGGGAGACTAAAATTCCAAAAAAAAAAAGCCGTCAAGTCATTGAGGGACGCTTAACAGAGCAGCTCTTGTGAGGAGTTGAGGTGTACGCAGGACGAACAGGGGTTTATCTATTTGCTGCTTACTTTTTGCATTATGGGGACAGGACGTTCCCTGAATCCTAAAAGTGAGCAATGGCGCCTAGTAAATCAAAACTTGGTTAAATAAGACCAACTATTCTCTATTTTTTCGCTTCCCAAATCTGAATAACATTTAAATAATCAAATACTGAGCCAACAGCAGTAATTTTATTTTGTGTATACGGGCCCAAGATATATATATTTCTACCCGTATCAATTCCCAAGTAATTTTTACTCTTTGGGTAGTATCGATAAGTATATTGCTTATATTGATTACTTGTTGCTGTTCCAGGGAATAGAGCAGGATAATTTGCTTCTGCATAGGCAAATACACGATCAGTTGAAATAATAAGTTCAGGTGGTGAGGCTATGGAATTTTTTGGTAAGATTGAATGCTCTCGTTTTAAGTCTTTAACTATTTCAGGGCCATCAGTTGATTGCAATATAGTTCCATCATTCCCCAATGCCCCATTAATTTTACTGCCCCGAACTATTCTCTCAACTTCATATTTTAGTGCAATACCGTGCTCGTTGCTTTCTGAAACAATTGGAGTCTCTGCTGAAACAAACGGAGAAACACTCCAACTTGTTAGTATAAAAAAATAAATAAGGAATGACCGTATCATCATAAATATCTCTAATTAAAGTTAAAAGTGGTTATCCAAGTGTAGGTAAATTTACCTAGTCAAGGTTTGACAAAGAACAGGCAGAATAAGTTCGAAATTTCATTATCTTAACCTTTCATTCTTTATAACAAGGATCGTTTAGATAAGATATAAAATAGTATCGACTAATCTTTCTAGTTTTTTATATGCAATTATAAATTTCAAACAAAACTCCCATAAAAATTGATTAGATTAAGAGATTAGTTTTAACAATTAATCAACAGACGTTTACAAATAAAATTTTTTAATTGATAAGCCAAAACTTCTTCATCTAAATCTTCAGCAGTCGTTATTTTTTTATGATTTTGTGTATGAACAATTATTTTATAATATCAATATCCTGCCCTGTGCTTCCCGTAGACTTTATTTCCATTCAACTAATTTCATGCCCAAAAACAAAATCCCTTTTAATAGGTAAAATAAATAGTCGCTATACTAGCAAAGAGACCAACGGCAGCAAAAGGTAGAGAAAAAAATCAACATTCCTATCTGTAACATACCATTATTACCAAAATTATTATTGATCGAGTATGTTGCAAAGTAGACCCAATAACAAAAATCAAGGCAAAAAGTGTAAGCGTTCTATTTCTAAACATTGGGTAATAAAAAAGTTACCACTCGCAATTGCTAGCTTTGACTCTAATGCCCTTTCTTTTCGGTTTTCTTTAAACTGATGACTAATAATATGCCGAATAGATGTTGATTGCTTCTGTGTTTTAAACACTGGTATGTTGTATTCATAACCCAATTGTATATCAGATGTTTCTGCTGGCTCGCCATCTTCGCTACATATCACCTTGGGACATCCATGTCCAAAGATTCATTCTGCTCAGGCGACTTAATAGAGTGCCACAGTACGTCCTGCATCCGGTTTCAACTCCCCACAAAAGCCGCTACGTTAAAACCTACCTCACTGACTTGACGGCTTTTCGGGAAAAAAT
>JAGLDH010000010.1 GCA_023145835.1 Methylococcales bacterium | reverse complement strand
CAACCAGTGCTCTGGTTTGTCGCTTAGTAAACACGATTTATTTATCACCCTCTGGGTGAATGACTGAAGGAGGTAATACCATGGCTCAGCTCAGGTGGTTTAGCTACTTTGGATTATAACTCTATATTCAACTGATTTTTTTAGGTTGATGGCATCTATCCCTTAATTTATCTTGACTGCATTGTTGTTAAAATAAGGCAAGATAAAAAAGTGATTAATAAAGCGGTTTATCTTGCTTTAGGCGTCAATATGGAGGGTCAAAAGGAATTGCTGGGCATGTGGTTATCAGAGAATGAAGGTGCCAAATTTTGGTTAGGCGTCATCACTGAATTGCAAAATAGAGGCGTAAAGGATATTCTCATCGCCTGCATTGATGGATTAAAAGGGTTTCCTGAAGCAATACAGACCGTCTTTCCAAAAACGCAAATTCAGCTTTGCATTGTTCATAGGGTACGCAACCCGCTGAAGCTCGTTCCTTGGAAAGACTATAAGGCGGTGACGACTGATTTAAAGCGTATCTATTAATCTGTGACTGAAGAAGCATTATTAGAGCTAGAAAATTTTGAAAAAACATGGGATAGTAAATATCCTCAAATCAGTCGTAGCTGGAGAAATCACTGGAGTAACCTGAATACTATTTTTGATTACCCTAAAGATATTCGTAAAACTATTTATACAACGAATGCGATAGAATCTTTAAATAGTGTGATTAGAAAAGCAATTAAAAAACGTAAATTATTTCCAACAGATAACGCCGCTAAAAAAGTAATTTATTTAGCGATACAACAAGCATCAAAAAAATGGACAATGCCCATTAGGGACTGGAAAATGGCCTTAAATAGATTTATGATCGAATTTGAAGATCGGTTAGTGGAATATATTTAAAATGGCAGTTACACAGAATTATCTACAGTCTCTTAAAAAAGCAAAAATCAAGACTTGACGCCATTATTTCTGACCCCCCTTTTTTCTCAAAGTATATAGAAAAACTCCCGATAATACAGTACAAAAGTACAGTATCTAAAACATATCCAAAAATGGTAACCTAAGGGACTTTCCAAAAATTTAGATTAGCTACTTGTAATGAACTATCAAGTTAGTCCTGAGGCATCCTTTAGTAAAATCATATTTATAGCTATTACTCTGGCTTACTCGCATATTGCCGGAGCCTCTGCCTTACTTTTAGATAATTTTAATGCAGGGACGACAAAATCTAATCCTATTACGAAGGTGGGAATGCTCTAAATGGAAATCGATTTCCGTTGGGTTGGTAGTTCCCTCGTTCTGCGTGAGAATTCATCAAAGGATTTGCTCCACGTTCTGTAAAGTAGAATAATATAAATAATAATTTTTATCAAAAGGTCAAATAATGAAACAATCACCCAAAAAAATAATTCCATTAATAGTCTTGTCTATCATAGCTTTTTCTACCCATGCAGGGTCATTATTAGAAGATTGGACTTGGAACGTGGGCGCAAGTATCACCAAAGATAACAATGGCACCACTCTCAACACATACTATTATGACAATATTCCAAGCAATATTAAGAATTTTCAACTTTTTATAGACTCTATACCCAACAAAGGCTTCAATGGCTCAGATGGTTGGGAAGTATTTGGTGCGGACTACCTCATCGAAAACACAAGCCTCTACAGCTCTCAGAGTGATACACAATGGAAATGGAAATATCTAGGAGAAGTGTCACTGATCGACAATCAAGAAGCAGGAGATAAAAGAGCTATCTTTATACACGACAATATTCTCTTAGCCAATGCAATCGAAGGCGATAGTGTCGATCTCTATATAGAGTCCTATGATAAAGACTGGGTAGGTGAGTACTCTACAATTCCTCTTCTTGATGTAAAAGTCACTACTGACAACAGTAATAGCAACAATATAAACGAAGCATATATGAAAAAATATGTTAAAAAACAATACCAACATGCGGGTGTTGTTGGTCTATCCGAGTACTCAGAATATTTTAAAATAGCCGCTGTATCAGTAAGTTACCACTCCCCCTCTTATATAGATATCTATAATTTTCAAGACAGTGATACACCAAAAAAAGTACGAATAGATATGAATGAAGACTACTTGGTCGATTTTGAAAGTATCAGTATTATTGGACAGTTAGGCCATGAAAGCATTGTATTTCGTATGTCATCACGCGGTGTAAACCCAACAACTGTCAGTCTCGTACACTACAACCTAAACGAGAGAAAAGTAGAAAGCAACATACTTATCAGTGGAGGAGCTAAAGAGATTTTAAAAGAGAGGCTCGGTGAAAATTTTGTTGGCTTTGAACTTACGCCAAACACACAGAATGCCATCGTCACTACTCGCGATGAATTAGGAAGAGGAACCTACTCTTTGTATGATGTAAGTGATACTTTTAACCCGATACTAATACACCATCTCGTTACAGAAGAGTCCAGAGGCGACATAAGATGGTTTCGCATCATTAATGATACGATCGCGGAGTATGCAGTATTCGTAGCAGGCAGGAGAGTTGATGTTCGGTATGACTATATTCAAAACGAAGAAGTATCAGTCCTTCAGTAACCTTTAACATTCAGCACATCTAAGTGTGAGCTGTACTTTAGTTGATGAATTCTCACGCAGAGCGTGAGAATTCATCAAAGGATGCTCCGCGTCCCGTAAAGTAAACATAAGGGGGGCAAGTCTTGATTTTTGCTTTTTTAATTATTTTACTAACTCAACTATAATGGTTTGAAAAGTAATCAGCAATATTTTTCTGTGTATAACCATCCCTGTTCCAGACCCTCAATATGGCATCATCACGATTACTTGCTTGTTTTAAATAATATTCTATTGTCTCTGGCTTCACTTAACTCTACCTCTTTGTTTGTAATAGAATCAATATGATCTTTTACGAATTGTTCGTTTCCCAAATAGACTTCTAATTATGATATTAGAATAATTCAAGAGCTTTTAGGGCATAGCAATATAAGAACTACGATGATTTATACGCATACTGTGCAAAGTAAAACACTTAAACAAGCGAAAATCCCTCTTGATTTTAGTTAATAGGTTCTTTTTGTTTAGTCGACCATAAGGGTTCGGAATTTAATTAAATCTTGAATCCTAAGGGATTTTAAGTACAGAATAAGCAATTGAACTGGGGGAGGAAAATCACGATAAGGAAATGAAAGTTAGTGGTCTTCCTCTGATGATTTTTTAAACTGATTTATTTGTTCCCCCTTTTTTCAGCGGTATAATTATTGGAATACCCTTAAAAAGGAGATGACCATGTTAGTAACTTTTTCTTGCTCTGCTTATGCAGATATAACAATGTTCGGTGATGTAGCAACTCGTTTGTTGACGCTGATGGGACATAGTGGAAAAGTGCCAGGAGCAATGCTTGCAGAGGATGTTAAAGCAGCTCTTGAGAGTCTGGTGACTGCAATTCAGTCAGATCAGCAATTAGCAGAGCCAGAGAAGTCTGAGGATGAAGAAGACTGTGAACCTGTTGTTAGTCTTTCAAATCGAGCTTTGCCTTTGATTGAAATGCTTGAAGCTGCAATTCAGTCGAAGAGTCATGTGATGTGGGAAAAGTACAGCTGACTTATACTTCGCCGGGTCACGGATGCGAAGTATATTATGGGATTAGATCCATACCAAAATGGCTAAAGGCTTGTCTTGTAGGCTTTTATCAGAAGTTGCAACCTTAGATTACAACTTCTGTTTATGCTTTAGTCGTATCAAGTAAGCAGCTTAGAAACTTACGCCTGCTTCTAACCAAAAGTTTTGTGCATCGAATCGGCCGTTATCACCATCAAAATATGCATATTTTGCAAGAAGAGTATAGTGATTAGCGAATTTTTTTACAGCTAGAAAGTCATATTCTTTACCGTAGCTTAAGGTACTAGTGTCATCATCAAACTCATGATAGACGCCCATTAATTTTACACCCATTAATTTACCGCTAACAGATGCGTAAATATCACGTAGACCATCAGCAGGTGTGGATAAAAATTGATCAGACCAACCGTTAAAGGCATGTAGCGTAGCTAAAGGTGTTTGGAAAACTTTTCCAACGCCATTACCCCCTAATTGTTCCATCCCGGCTTTGATAGTGATTCCGTGTACATTTGCTCCACCCATGACATGATAGTAATGAGCATCATAGCTATTTGGATTTTGTTCATGGTCTTTTTGGTAGGCATATTCAAGTCTATAAATGCCTTCAATATGATCCGTTATTTCTAGGCCACCCTTGAAACTAACGCCATATGTTTGGTTTGAAGCCGCATGTTTTTCATTATTATCAAGAAAATATCCATACCCTATTAATTTTCCAAAATGGTTAAAATCATATGAAATATTGACAAAAGGGGTTTGCATTGCCTGGACAAATGAGTGAATGGTTTGTCTTTGATTAATGTAACCTACTTTAATCGTTGTATTTTGGAATGACTGGTTAGTGACTAGTACAGCATCAAACGTTTGCTCTAATTGACGCCAGCCTACATTACCGATAAAACGATCATTATCTAGTTTAATACGTTGTCTACCCACTTTTATTTCTGTGTTAGGCATACCTTTATAGCTAATCCAGAATCGGTTTAATTCATGTTCTTGAGGGTCAACAATTTTTTCAAATTCAGCTTTTCCATTTCGACTGCTGTTATACGTGTTTGCACCAAAATCCTGATTCATTTCGTATTCTGCAAAGATTTGTAAACCGTGAAATTCAGGTGTCAAATACCCTAGGCGCATACGTATTGTTGAAGCATCACCATGTACTTTTCCAGGGTTTTTAGTGTCATCTTGTTCAAACCGATAACGTAAATCTAATTTTACTTGACCATATTTAGCATCATCTTGACCAAATTTAAAAGCGTTTTCAAGGGTGTCGTTAATTCCAGCTGATACGATTGGGCTATTTGATAAGGCAATGAGAGCGATGGAAAAAGCAGACAAACTTAGGTGTTTGCTTTTTTTTAAAGCCTTTTGTAAAGACATGAGTCTTCTCCTTTGAAATACTAATAATAAAAATAGGGGTATATTTAATAATTATAAGTGTAGTGTGTAAAAAAGCAACAAAAACACATAAAAACAACATGAAGGTTTTTGATATTTACATTACATTTAATATGGAAATATTTGCCCTTTATTTTACTGTAATTTCTTGTTTTTAATTCCAGTTTTATTAAGCTGTAGATTGACAAATATAATGTTACCACGTGGTAATATTTACTATATAAATTTAGACGAAATGTTATTATCATAAAATGTAATGCTTTAACTCAATAATTATTAAATTTTTATTGATAATCAACTTGTTGTGTTATTTTTAATGGAGAAAATATTATGTCCAATGTTCAATTACCTCAACATGATAATACAACGCCAGAAAGACAAAATAATTTATTAAAAAACCAGAAAAAATACCGTTATAAATATGATTATGAATCACTTAGTGGTGTTGCAATGGCTGACGGTATTCCTTGGGGTGAATATCCTCATCTTTTATGGATAAAAAAAGTTGGGATAACAGTTTTTAGAATTTTTCGAAATGTGGGAATCTATCAATTTTTAGTTCGAAGTGCTTTTCTTTTTTCTAAACGAGGAATGAATCGTCATTTTAAAAAAATGAGTGATTACATTCGGTATTTTCAAACGTTAGGCATTCCTAAAATAGCGTTTAGTTATCAAGATGATTTTGTTTTCTCACGCATGAGAGTGGCAGGACAAAATCCAATGATGATCAGTGCGGTTAAGGCTATAGATAAAACGTTTCCTGTTGATGATTCTATTTTTCAATCGGTTGAAGGATTTGCTCATGATTCGCTTGCTCAAGCGATAAAGGAGCAGCGGCTGTACTTTGTAGATTACCAAGCACTGGAGCAGATTGAAAATGGAAAATATGATTCAATTTCTCAATATAGTTATGCCCCTAAAGCTTTGTTTTGCATTCCTGTTAATCAAACATGTTTTAAAACATCATTGCGACCCATTGCAATTCAGTGTGAGCAAATAGCATCAGATGAAACACCCATTTACACACCGAATGATGGTGTTGCATGGAATATGGCTAAGACTATTATTCAAATCGCTGACTTTAATTACCATGAGCTTATCAGCCATTTAGCAGCAACTCATTTATTGATTGAACCCTTTGTTATAGCCACACAACGACAGCTGGCTGACAATCATCCATTGAAAATATTACTAAAACCACATTTTGAAGGAACATTGTTTATTAACTGGGCAGCACAATTAGCTTTAGTCAATAAGGGAGGAAAAGTAGATGCTTTATTTTCTGGAACGATAGAAAGTAGCCGTCAATTGATTGCAAATAGATTAGGGTTGTCGTTTAACGAAGAACTGTTTCCTAATAAAATGGAACGGCAAGGTTTGAATAACTCAAACCTTGCTTATCCATATCGAGATGATGCTCAACAAATTTGGCAAGCTATTTTTCAATGGGTATCTGGCTATTTAAATCTATATTATAAAAATGATCAAGATGTAGTGGATGACTATGAATTGAAAGCATGGGTTGAAGAATTAGGTGATTTGGGTAAGGTGAACGACTTTGGTAATGATGAGGGGCGTATAACTACATTGGAGTATTTAAAGCAAGCTGTCACAATGCTGATTTTTACTTCTAGTGTTCAACATGCAGCGGTTAATTTTACACAGCATGACTTCTCCGGTTATCCTCCTAATATGCCTGCGGCTGGATATACGCCCGCTCCAAAGACTAAAAACCAATCAGTACAAGATTGGTTGGATATATTGCCTTCCGTTAATATGTCTGCTAAGCAGGTAGAATTAGTTTTCTTATTAAGTGATGTTTATTACACGACACTTGGTCATTATCCAAAAGAATATTTTAAGGATATTGCTGTTAAGCCACTCTATAAGGAATTTTTAGAGACATTGGATGGTATTGAAAAGGAAATTAATGAGCGGAATAAAGAAGCTGAATCAGCTGGTTTGATGCCTTATGATTATTTGTTACCTTCTCGTATTCCTCAAAGTATCAATATATAAGAAAAGCCTACTTAATTTTATGAAGAGATTGTCATGGCAAAAAAAAACACTGAGCTTAGTTTTTATCATCGTAAAAGCCGTCCTTGGGTAAATGAGCCGCTTGATCGTGCCGTTATTGTAGGTCATACAACGATTAATCAAACAAAAATTTGGGTGCGAATGAAAGAGCAGGGGCATTATGTGTTGTTGATCTCAACGCGGCCTATTTTTGAGGGTGATTTATTAGCTATCAATGGATCAGTACATGAAAAGAAAAAAGGTAAATTTACACTGACGAGTCACCCTGTTTTTAAAAGGGCAAAAGATAGGGTTCTTTATGCTAGATACCCTTTTAGCCTGTCTTTTGATAAGGATAATACACACGTAATCGAGGTTCTTAATCTTAAAGAAGATTCACGCTATCACTATGCCGTTGCTAAATTTATAGAGGGTGAAAAAAAGGAAGGCGCTGGGTCATTTAAGTGGGAGTTAGGGCATGAAAACGATGTGTCTTTTATGACGATGAAAGAAACATATGATAGTTTTAATTTTGGACTCTATAGCTGTCACATGCCTTATGCACATGGCGTTTTTGAAGATAAAGTGGATGCTCATTTATGGAATGATTTTTCACGTGAATTGGCTAGGGAAAAGGCACGTTTTGTCATTGGAGCAGGAGATCAGGTGTATGTCGATGGTAATAAAAATGTAAATATTTGGCGATGGCTAGAAAAAGTAAGAGACCAGGCCCCAAGTGATTCAGATATGGTGTCGTGGTATCGCGATATTTATCGTGGTTATTGGGGGTTTCCAAAGCTGCAAGAAGTTTATCAGTCATATCCTAACTATATGATTTGGGATGATCATGAAATTATGGATGGCTGGGGATCATATAATGATGAAGAACTTTCACAAAAAATTGATACATTGTTTAGATGGGAAAATGTAAATGATAATGTAAAGCTCGCAAAACGTATGTTTATAGCAGCTAAAAAGGTCTATATGGAATATCAACATGCACATAATCCCTCTACAAAAAAAGAAGTCTGGGATTATGATTTTAATGGCTGTGGTGCTGATTTTTTTGTTTTAGATATGCGGGGGCATCGTACCGTTAATAAAATTTTAGGTTCTCAACAACATGCTCGACTTAATAAGTGGCTTGGAAATTTAAAAGACAAAAAAACAAATGTGTTGCCTATTTTTATTGTAAGTCCTGTTCCTGTTGTTCATCTCAAAGATATTGCTATGAATTTAGCTGATTGGGCGGTTCTTTTTGGTACTAGAGATGATGTAAGAGATCACTGGGAGCATAATTCTCATACAGATGAATTAGATCAATTCTTGGAAGATTCCTTTTCAACTGCAGATAAGTTAGGGCGTCCTCTTGTTTTTCTTAGTGGTGATGTGCATGTGGGTTTAATAGCAAAAATAGTGAGTAGAAAATATCCACATGTTAAAGCGTATCAGGTAACCTCGAGTGGTATTAGCTATGAAGGGCTTAATAGTGTGTCAAGGATGGCACTAGAAGCATCAGCTAAGAAACAAGGATATATAAAAGGGAATAAAGATTATTTATATGATAGGCATTGGATTTATGCAGGTAACAATTTCTCATTAATTAGAATTAAACAAGAAAACAATAAGCTTCTTGAAATAGAGGTGTCTATTCAAGGAAATACAGGGGAAGATCAGTCCTTACAGACTTATAGAGTAAATTTATTGTCATTATAAAAAACCAGATAAGGACTATTTTCTATATCAGTTTGTTGTAACTTTGTTATTTTTTTATCACAGTTGATTCCTTAAATTTATTCTATTTTATTTAGATTCATTTTTCTTAGGAGAAGGCTAGGCTTGGATTTAAAGGGTTAAAAATGCTATTCTTACGCGAGAAATATCTAATTTAGTAAAGGTGTTTTAAATTAAAGACTATGTGAGAATAGGTTGAAGATTAAACCCAGAGGAAAAGCTTGTGACAAAAATAACTGAAGTACCCAGTCCTTTTTGCGGAATAGGCTCAGATGATTTGACCATTCAGGTCGACGGCGTATCAATAACAGTCACTGAAAATGGTTGTGCAGTGAATACACCTGCATTTGAGCAAGCAATAACGGATATTAGCCCTAGAGTTGATGGTAAAGAAGTCTCTCTTGAAGAGGCTGTTAATAAGGCCGCTCAAATTTTAAAAAAGTCTAATCAACCTGTTGTGGGAGGTTGTGCGACGGATGTTAATGGAATGAGAGCATTAATGTCCTTAGCTGACCGAAATGGTGCAGTCGTTGATAATATGAGCTTTACTGCGGCCAAACGAAATTTTTTAGCCATGCAAGACTCTGGCTGGATGAATACTACATTGGCTGAAATTAAAAACCGTTGTGATTTGTTTATTGTACTGGGTTGTGATTTAGAAGCTTTTTCCCCTCGGTTTTATGAGCGTTATCTATGGAATAAAGAATCCATGTTTTTAGATGATACCAGTGCGAGGAAAGTTGTATATATTGGTAAAGCCCCTTCTGGAAAAGCATCTACATCACCCAAAAAAACCAAAGCACAAATTTTAGAATGCACAGACGCTGATTTACCCGAAGTGGTTGCAGTGCTAAGAGCTTTAATAAAGGGTAATCCTATCTTAGTAGAAAAAGTTGGAGGCATAGCAGTAGCTGATCTTCAAGTGATTGCTGATAAATTAAAAGTGGCAAGTTATGGCGTAGTGACTTGGGCTGCGGGTGCTTTAAATTTTTCGCATGCTGAATTAACGGTACAAACTATTTGTGAGTTAGTTAAAGATGTTAATGCTTCAGGCGTTAGGTGCTCTGGTTTTCCTCTGGGTGGAAAAGAAGGAGATCAAACAGCAAATCAGGTGTGTGGATGGCAAACGGGTTATCCTGCCAGAATGCGATTTTCTAGTGATTTTCCTGAATATGATCCTTTTTTATACGACATAAACCACATGTTTGATAAAGGTGAAGTCGATGCTTTTTTATGGGTGCAAGCTTTTAATACAAGTGCCGTTCCTCCTCAAGGTGGAAAAATACCGACAATAGTTGTTGCTCGTTCAGGTATGGTTTTTAAAGAGGAGCCAGAGGTATTTATTCCGGTTGGAACACCAGGAATTGATCATTCAGGTCATGCTTATAGATTAGATAATGTCGTCGCAATACGATTAAAAAAATTAAGAGACTCAGGTTTGCCAAGCACGGCAGAAGTGCTAACAGCAATTGAACAAGCATTGGTGATATAACATGTTGACAAAATTAACAGGCGGAATTGTCTATGACCCTGCCAATAAGGTAAATGGGAAGCAAAAAGACATCTATATCAACGATGGACGTATTGTAAACAAACCCAGAAATGCTGAGTTTGATAAAGAATACAATATTAAAGGTAAAATCGTCATGGCTGGCGCGATTGATTTACATACCCATATTGGTGGGGGGAAAGGTAATATTGCGCGTATGTTAATGCCAGAAAATCATCGCATTGATGCGGTGGCTCATACAGATATAAAACGTGCAGGCACAGGGCATGCTATGCCAAGTACCTTTATAACAGGCTATCGTTATGCAGAAATGGGGTATACCGCTGCATTTGAACCTGCTGTTTTACCCATAAATGCCAGACAAGCCCATATGGAAATGGGTGATGTACCTATGCTGGATAAAGGTGGGTATGTGATGCTAGGGAGCGATGATTATTTTTTGCGTATGATGACGGCAAAAAAAGATCAACAGGCGATTAATGATTATGTGGCTTGGACACTACGTGCCGCACAAGGTGTAGGCATTAAAGTCGTTAACCCTGGAGGAATTAGTGCCTTTAAATTTAACCAACGTCAGTTAGATTTGGATGAAAAAAATGCTCACTATAATGTGACTCCCAGAGATATTTTAAAATCATTGGCTACTGCAGTTAAAGAACTAGGTATATCTCACCCTTTGCACGTGCATGGTAGTAACTTAGGTGTGCCGGGTAATATTGAAACAACATTAGATTCAATTGCAGGTGTTGATGGATTGCCGATGCATTTAACGCATGTTCAATTTCATAGTTATGGTACAGAAGGTGATTTTAAATTTTCATCAGGTGCAGCTCAAATTGCAGAATCAATTAATAAAAATAAAAATATGTCGGTTGATGTTGGGCAGATTATGTTCGGTCAAACGATTACTGCTTCAGGCGATAACATGCGTCAATATGCTAACCATGGTTTTGCTAACCCTAATAAATGGGTCTGTATGGATATTGAATGTGACGCAGGTTGTGGATTAGTCCCTTTTAAATACAGAGATCAGAATTTTGTTAATGCTTTGCAGTGGGCGATTGGGCTAGAGATATTTTTGTTAGTTGATGATCCTTGGAGAATATTTTTAACGACCGATCATCCAAATGGAGCTCCTTTTTCATCGTATCCACATTTGATTCGATTGCTCATGGATAAAAGCTTTCGTAACGATATGTTAGCGACTATTCATCCAGAAGCACAAAAAATGACAACATTAGGTGCTATTGATCGTGAATACAGCATGCAGGAAATAGCTATTTTAACGCGTGCAGGTGCAGCTAAAATCACAGGGTTAGTGGGTCGTGGGGCATTAGGTAAGGGTGATTGGGCTGATATTACTGTTTATACAGAAAATACAGACCGCGAAAAAATGTTTGAAAAACCAGATTACGTGTTTAAAGATGGCGAAGTCGTTGTTAAAGACGGCGAGGTGGTTAAAACCGTTTGGGGAACTACTCATGTAGTTAGGCCAGAATATGACAAGTCTGTAGAAAAAGATTTGAAGAAATACTTTGATAAATACATGACCATGAAAATGGGTAACTTCACTATCAGTGACGATGAAATAACAGAAGATGGACGTGGTAGTTTGACTGTACATCCTACAGTGGGAGAAAAAGTATGATTATCAATGGTGTAACAATTGATGAGACTTTTGCTGAAGCATTTGGGATGAAAGCGACTCGAGCGATTATCACTGCACAAAATGAAAAATGGGCGATGATTTCTGCCCAAGCGATGACAGGGTTTGCTACATCGGTGATTGCTTGTGGTTGTGAGGCTGGGATAGAAAAAGTGCTTGACCCTTCTGAAACACCAGATGGCCGACCTGGAGTCGCAATTCTAATTTTTGCGATGGGTGGAAAAAGTCTAGCTAAGCAGTTAGAAACCAGAGCAGGGCAGTGTGTATTAACATCTCCAACCTCCGCTTTATTTGCGGGTATAGATGAAGGTGTACAAATCCCACTGGGTAAAAATTTACGATACTTTGGAGACGGATTTCAAATAGCTAAAAAAATAGCTGGAAAGCGTTATTGGCGCATTCCTGTGATGGATGGTGAGTTTTTAACAGAGGAAACAACAGGGCGTGTTGAAGCCGTGGGTGGTGGTAATTTTTTAGTGTTAGCTCAATCTCAACCCCAAGCATTAGCCGCATGTGAAGCGGCTATTGAAGAAATGCGTAAGATTCCTAATGTTATTATGCCATTTCCAGGTGGCGTTGTTCGCTCAGGTTCTAAAGTAGGATCAAAATACCCAGCGTTAGGAGCCTCATCTAATGATGCTTTTTGTCCGACATTAAAAGGGATGACAAAAACTGAACTTTCTGCTGATTGTGAATCAGTCATGGAAATTGTAATTGATGGCTTAACTAAAGAAGATATTGATAAGGCAATGAGGGTAGGAATACAAGCAGTGTGTGACTTAGGTGCTGAAAAAGGTATTTTACGCATCAGTGCCGGAAACTACGGGGGTAAGTTAGGCCCATTTCATTTTCATTTGCAGGAGATAATGGCATGAATGCTTTAACATTTTCAATGAAACACCGTCTTGATCAACGTGTTGATATGTCCCCTTTAGTGTGTAATGAGCTTGAAGGCTTAACTCATACTGAAATTGCAGCGATTGAACTCCAAAATGGTAAAAGTAAAATTCGTGTTGATGAGGTTTTTCGAATTAAAGGTTCGGATGCTCAAAATATTGTGATTGAAGGAAGTTTTGGAAAGCTTGATTTTATTGGTAAAAAACTTGATGGAGGCTCTATTTCTATTAATGGTGATGTAGGAGCATATCTAGGTCAGGAAATGAAGGCAGGGTCGATAAAAGTAAATGGTAGTACAGGAATTTACGCTGCTTGTGAAATGAAAAATGGTTATTTAGAAATAAAAGGTAATGCGGGTGACTTTTTAGCAGCGGCTTTGCCAGGTAATAAGCAAGGTATGAAAGGTGGTACCGTTTTAGTAAAAGGCAATGCAGGCGAACGCGCAGGCGATCATATGCGCCGAGGTACTTTATTAATTGAAGGTAATGTGGGTGATTACTGTGGATCAAGAATGGTTGCAGGTACTATTGCAGTCATGGGAAAGACAGGGCGATATTTAGGCTATGCTATGCGAAGAGGAACCTTATTGCTATGGAATAAGCCAGAACTATCAGCTACATTTAATGATTGTGGAGCGCACACTTTAGCATTTTTACCCATACTATTTTCATCGTTTAATAAACTTAATTCTAAATTTGCTAAAGACTCGGCATCTTTTAATCGAGTTCAAAGATATGGTGGGGATATGTCTGAGATGGGGCGTGGTGAAGTACTCGTTAAAATATAGCAAAGGCTATAGATTACGGTGCTTTTATTGTCTTTATTCTTTCTTTAAAAAAAATGAGTAAAAAAAAATTAATAGATATCTCGAATTTACGAGGTGATTTTTTTGGTGGCCTTACAGCGGGTGTAGTGGCATTACCATTGGCATTGGCTTTTGGTTTACAATCAGGCATGGGTGCCATTGCGGGGCTTTATGGAGCCATTCTGATTGGGATAATTGCAGCTTGGTTTGGTGGTACGCCCACTCAAATTAGTGGCCCCACTGGGCCGATGACGGTAGTTTCTGCTGTTGTTATTTCAACTGCAATAGAGGTGAATGGAGGGAGTCTTGAAGCAGCGATGGGCACAATTATTGCTATTTTTTTACTCTCTGGTGCTTTTCAAATCTTGCTAGGTATATTTAAGATAGGACAATATATTCGTTATATGCCTTATCCTGTCGTCTCGGGATTTATGAGTGGGATAGGTGTCATTATTATTGTTTTACAGATCTTTCCTTTCCTAGGACATACATCACCCAAGAAAATTTTAGATATTTTTTCTGAACTACCTACGATTATTGGGGATATTAATCTAGCTTCGGTCTCTTTAGCTGTCGCAACTATTGCTACTATCTACTTATTTCCTCTTATTACTAAACTGATTCCAAGTGCTTTAGTTGCATTGATTGCTCTTACCATTATTTCTACAATAATGGGGTTGGATGTAAAAATTATCGGTGATATTCCAGAAGGTTTACCTGCTTTACAAATTGGAACTTTAGGGGGTGTAGATTTAAGCAACCCAATGCTACTTATTATTCCAGCATTAACATTGGCCGCGTTAGGGACAATTGATTCGTTATTAACATCAATTGTTGCTGATAATATGACTAAAACTCAGCATAACAGTAATAAAGAATTAATCGGACAAGGTTTGGGGAATATGGGGGCTGCCATGATTGGCGGTATTCCAGGTGCAGGAGCAACGATGAGAACAGTCGTAAATATTAATTCAGGAGGTAAAACTCGGTTATCAGGTGTTATTCATGGATTAGCACTATTAATTGTTTTATTAGGCGCTGGAGCCTATGCCAAATTGATTCCACTTCCTGTATTAGCCGGTATTTTAATTACCGTAGGTATTGGAATTATTGATTATAAAGGGATTAAGCACATCCCTCATGTGCCAGCAGCAGATTCAATTATTATGTTGGTGGTATTAACAATGACAGTTTTTGTAGATTTACTTCAAGCAGTAGCGGTGGGAATGGTTTTAGCTTCGGTGCTCTTTATGAAAAAAATGAGTGATATTGTTGAGCAAAAATCAAGTGTAGGTTCAATTGCTAATTTAGTAAAAGAAAATGCATGGGATGATGAATTGAATATATCTGAAAAATTACAGAAACACATTTATATCAAACATTTTGATGGCCCTATCTTCTTTGGATTTGCTTCAAAATTTCAGGAAATGGCGAGTTCTTTACCTGAAGTCAACGTAGTTATCATACGGATGCGACAAGTTCCATATATAGATCAGTCTGGTATCTATGCAATTGAAGATGCCGTTTTAGCATTAAAAAAACGAGATGTTATTGTCTTGATAACGGGTATTCAAGAGCAACCAAAAGATATGTTGCAAAATATTGGGCTACTTTCTGGCTTAATACCAAATGAGCATGTGTTTTCTAGTTTTTCAGATTGTATTTTAGCTCTAGAAGCTGGAGCAGTTAAGTCTGATCCTGATAAAGCAGTAGATATTGCATGGAATTTAAATTAAGTTAACTATAAATCTTAACGATTATGTTTTGGTATTCTGTTATTTAATCGAATTTACACGGGGCTTAAGATCAGGGTAATGAAATAACTCGTTTTTTGAAACTGAGATGTATCTTGATGAAGCCTGAAAAAAAACAGTTTTTCTTATGAAACATAAGTTGTTAAAGAACTAAGATTGATAGGGGTGACATGAAAGATGAAAAGAAAATTCTATTTGCAGGTGATCCTCATGGAGATTTTGATCCATTAATCAATGCTGTCAATCAACATCATCCAGAAGCAGTTGTTTTATTAGGGGATTATGATTTAAAAAAACCATTTGAGCATTATGTTCAATCTATTGTGGGGAAAACAAAAATTTGGTGGATTCCTGGAAATCATGATTTTGATCCACCTTTACATCATGAGAATCTTTTTTCTTCTCAGCTATCAAAGTACGGTCTTCACCTAAAAGTAATAGAAATTGCCGGAATAAGGATTGCTGGGTTAGGTGGCATATTTTTAGGTAGAGTTTGGTATCCACCTTATTCACCAAGATGGAATAGCAAAAAGCAATATTTAAATCGTCAAGCTTCTGATGCTAAATCTCTTGGATTATCTTTAAAGTTTCAATCTGCCATTTGGCCTGATGAGGTCGCTAGCCTAAAAAAACTAAAAGCCGACGTTTTAGTCACACATGAAGCACCAAGAAGTCATCGTCATGGCTTTATAGTGATAGATCAACTGGCCGAAGCAATGGGTGTGAAGAAGGTTTTTCATGGTCATTTGCATGAGCAGTATTCAGCTACTATCAGAAAAGGTATTAAGGTTTTTGGTATAGGAGATGCGATGGTTTCTGATTTATTAGGTAACAATCTATAATAATTCTTTTACTTAGCATTTCTTCTTAGACTTTATTTGTCTTAAATTAAAGGAAGGTGGGGATTAAATATCATTTTTTTTTGCGCGCTTTATAGCGCCAAAAAATTTAAATAAAGTGTACGTAAATCATGTTTTTAATTTTACATCCTATGGAAATAGGCGAAAAAAGATGAACAAGGTAACATTATTTAAATTCAGTATATTCAATAATTGACTGTTGAACATAATAGCAATATTATAGCTCACTGATATATTGCTGGAAGCAGTCTATAAAGCTTATTCTGATTTTTCTTAACTGAGAGGAAAAGTTGGATGATAAAATTTCTGTTTTATGGAGTAGGTAACTAAGAAAAAGCTAGTTCTAAAATTGATATAATAAAAAAAACAAATGATTATCCAGGTCTATCAAACTATTCAGGAAATAAATTAATGATCATTTTTCGTGTGGTCAATATTCTTGCTCTCATAATATTTCTATGGGTAGGAATATTTAACGCCCAGGTTTTAGCAAAAACACCAAGAGCTTTAGTTACTGTGACCGGAAAGAGTTTGTCTTTTAGTGATACGCGCTCTCGGTTATCCCAAATGCTGAGTAGACTAGGAGAACCTACTTGGACGCGTAAAGAGCTAAACCGTTTAACTGTATCAGTTCACGCTTATCTCAAAGCATTTACAGGTAGACAATATAGTAGAACTTTAGAAACACTGCAACGAGGCGATCGATATCGTCCTATGATTCGGAATAAATTAAAAAGTGCTAATATTTCCTTATCATTTGAAGCATTGGCCATGGCTGAAAGTGCCTTTCGCTTTAATGCCAAAAGTCCAGCTGGGGCAAGAGGCTTATGGCAATATATGCCCGCCAGTGCACGCCATTATGGTTTACATGTGAGTCATAAACTTGATGAACGCATGGATCCTGCCTTATCAACAGATGCTGCCATCAAATATCTAAAGTTTTTAAACAAAAAATTTGGCAAAATATCAATATTATTATCTGTTGCAGCCTATAATGCCGGGGAAGGGCGTATTGCAAAAGTTGTCAGAAGAAGTGGTGTTAAAAGTGGTAAGCGTGGCTATAGCCGCATTATTCGTTTCTTACCAAAAGAAACAAGAGGTTATGTTCCTGAGTTTTTAGCTGCTGCTCTAATATTGAAAACGCCAAGTCATTATGGCTTTTCAGTTCAAAAGCAACATCCACATCACTATGTTCAATTGCACAACCCGCAATCTATTGAAAAAATTGCTCAGTTATCAACGCTTTCTATTAAAAAAATTCGTCAATTAAACCCTGAGTTAAGAAAATTTCGTAATACACCGGCTAATAATTTTATAGTACGACTCCCGACTAAAGCAGCATCAAGATTAAAAACTAAACTGGCTTCTAAAGCCAGGGTTTGGAAGGCTTATACTTATCCGATTGCACTTACTTCATCAGTGTTAGCTGGAAAGCAGAAAAAAAATTCATCTGGCCAACCTCAAATTATTTATAAAGTTAGAAAAGGTAATCATCTGGGGGGGGTCGCAAAAATGTTTGCAGTTTCTATTCGTGATTTACGTAAGAGAAACAAAATTCATAAAAACGAAATTCAAGTAGGTCAAACACTCATTATTCCAATCAAAAAACAGTTAGATAAAAAAATCTATCGTGTAAAGTCTGGTGATAGTCTTGGTCGTATAGCGCAACGATTAGGTGTTTCTATTCAGCACCTTAAGTTTGTCAATGGAGTAACTAACCCGCGTCGTCTTCGACTTGGGCAAAAATTGGTTTATTACGTTTAGAAGAGCTAAACAATTTTTTTGTTATATACCTTAAGCTCTATGAATCGAGAGTGGTTTTTAATTCTGTTAGATTATTTTAATAGTGCAATTAAAAAAATGCTTTAGATAGATATAAAAGCCCCGTAATGACAAAATGGAGCTTTTAGTTTGGAAGGTTATTTAGAACTTAGCTTTAACATCAACTTGTAATGTTTCTCTGTTAGTACCATCTTTCCCTTCATTGTTATCTGTATATTCTTTAGCAGCTAAGTAGGCAAAGCTGGCTGAGAAGTTTTTGCTTATGTTATAGCCTAGTTTTACAACATGACCACGAGCGCTAGTTGCTCCTGCGTTGAAGTCAGAGTCATTGAAAGTATCAGGTACTGCATTTAGCTGTGTATCACGATAGTTATAGCTTAGTTTAAATTTATCATATTTGGTTGTTATACCGGCTAGCCATGCAGAATCTTCGCTGCTCTTTATGCCATTGGCTGCGTTAATCACATAATTACCAAATAGTTGAATGGGTAATAATTCAGTATCTAGGTCAATTTTTCCTGCAACTTCATATAATTTGAAATCAGCATCTGCATCACCGTTGACATTATCACCTGCAAAACCTGTTACGCCATCTGGGCAAGTTTTTCCTGTTTCGCAGTTAAGATAACTGCCAAGTGTTGTACCGTTATATAAATAAGTGTTGAACCCTAATGTAGCTTTTGCCATATCATTAAATTTCATCGCTCCATTGATACCTGCGTGGTACATGGTCATGTCATCACTGAAGCTACCGTTATCATTATTAGTGAGTAGAAAGTAACCACCAGTTGCTCCTAATTTAAATGAGCCTAATTTCTTTTTGTAGGTTAAGGCTAAGCCCTCGGGGTTTACATCAGTATCCCAGATAACATTACTTACACTGAACCAAGGTTGCTTCATTTTACCTGCGATTAAGCTGCCTCCATCTGCAAATTGAGGGTTCCATTTTACAAAAGCACGATCAAAGAAAATATTCTTTCCGCCAAAACCACCTTCAAGCGTTTGGTTAGTTGATGTTGTTCCTCCTGCTGTTACTAAGCGAAAGCCAACATCAACTTCATCATTCACTTCTGCTTTCACTGCAAGGCGCGCACGGATACGGCTTCGGCTTTTTTCAGAGCCAGTAATATCTGAGTCACGAAATTCTTGTCTAAAGCGTATATCACCAGACATTTTTACTCTAGATGTCCAATCATCCTCTTGTTTATTGTTATTGATGACAGGTGAAGCAATCATTGCTTTTTCTGTCGCTTGTTTTGTTAATTTTTCATATTGGGCTTTATTTAAAACCCCATTTTCAAATAATGTATCTAACAAGTCTTGGTCGGAAGCGGATGCATATGATGCGGCTAACGCCATGCCACAAAGAGCTGTTTTAATTACTACTGCAACTATTTTCATGTTTAGTTTCCTAAAAAGTTAAATGTTGTTTTAAAATACATCGTACATGGACGAAAATACTTTTTTATTTTTATAATGAGCCTCTTGCAAAATAGTACATCATGTAGTTTGAATAATTAAAAAACCACAACATATAGTGGTTTTACTACGGCATAGCCGTGATTTTGCAAGAGGCTTTAATGTATTGAATTTAAATGGACTGATGGTTTTTATTATATTTTTTTTTGAACAAAAAAAATATACTAGCCTGTTGAAAAGACGTTGTAAATGATATGACATTTTTATGACGGATTTAGTGGAGATATCATATTGGAATTAATACATATGGGCTTTTTTAGTGAACTAACAAGTTTTATTGATCAAAAGCTGTTTCAAGGAGCTGCTCTATGTGATAATAGCGACCTGTTTTGTAGGCCTTACTAGAGATAAATATTCTTTTAAGGTATTTTAAAAATTTATCCACAATCATAAATATGGACGAGAACAAAAAGAAAGCGTTAAGTGCAGCTTTAATGCAGATTGATAAGCAGTTTGGCAAAGGCTCTGTCATGCGTATGGGTGATGTATCTGCTGCTAATAAGGGAATTGAAGTTGTATCGACAGGTTCGTTAGCTTTAGATATTGCATTAGGGACGGGTGGGTTACCAAGAGGTCGGGTTGTTGAAATCTATGGGCCAGAGTCTTCGGGTAAAACTACCATGACTCTAGAAACTATTGCACAAATGCAAAAAATTGGTGGAACAGCTGCTTTTATTGATGCGGAACATGCTCTTGACCCTATTTATGCTGAAAAAATAGGTATCAATTTAGATGATTTACTCATTTCTCAACCTGATACTGGAGAACAAGCACTAGAAATTACGGATATGTTAGTACGCTCTGGTGCTGTGGATATGATTGTTATTGATTCAGTTGCTGCTTTAACGCCAAAAGCAGAAATTGAAGGTGATATGGGTGACTCTCATATGGGGTTGCAAGCTAGATTAATGTCTCAAGCATTAAGAAAGTTGACAGCAAATATTAAAAGATCAAATACCTTGGTCATCTTTATTAATCAATTAAGGATGAAAATAGGCGTCATGTTTGGCAATCCAGAAACAACTACAGGTGGTAATGCGTTAAAATTTTATGCTTCTGTTCGATTAGATATTCGTCGTATTGGTGCTATAAAAAAAGGTGATGAAATCATTGGTAATGATACTCGTGTAAAAGTAGTAAAAAATAAAATTGCCCCCCCATTTAAACAGGCTGAATTTGAAATTCTTTACGGAGAAGGTGTTTCATTTTTAGGCGAGTTAGTTGATTTGGGCGTGAAATTTGGTTTTGTAAACAAAGCAGGGTCTTGGTATAGCTATGGCGATGAAAAAATTGGTCAGGGAAAAGACAATGTGAAAACATATTTAAGTGAAAACCCTGAAAAAGCAAAAGAAATCGAAGATAAAATTCGTGCTGAAGTTTTTGAGTCTAATGATGATATTGGAGAACCACCGGCTGTTGATGAAAAGTAATTAACAAGTGGGTGGCGTTGATTTAATTGCTAATAAAGAAATAAGAGAAAATTGTTTTAGGCTATTAGTAAGAAGAGAGCATAGTCAACAAGAATTAATAGATAAGTTAGCACTAAAAGGATTTGGTCGATCTGAATCGAAAGCAGTAATTGATATTCTGGCAGAACAGGGATGGCAAAGCAATGAGCGCTTTGCTGAAAGTTATGCTCGATATCGAATAAAAAAAGGTTATGGGCCTATTAAAGTAAGTTTTGAGCTTAAACAACGTGGTATTGACGAAGTTGATTTAGATTCAATCGTATTAGATCTTGCTGATGGCTGGGATGAAGTTATTGACACTGTTTATAAGAAAAAGTATTCAGATGATACGCAGTTAGAAAATAAAGAGTGGCTAAAACGTAACCGATTTTTACAACAACGTGGTTTTAGTAATGGGATGATAATAGCGCTTTTTAAGCGATTTAGTATTCAAATAAATTATTCTTAAATTGAGGAGAGAAGTTTTATTTAACTGTCTCTCGTAGAGAAAAATATAGCTTTATTAATGATGAAAAAAATGACTAGTGCAGAGTTGCGTGCTGCCTTCTTAAAGTTTTTTAAACAACGCGAACACTCTGTTCAGCCGTCTAGTTCGCTTGTGCCTGGCAATGACCCAACCTTAATGTTTACTAACTCAGGTATGGTGCCTTTTAAAGATGTGTTTTTAGGTCGAGAGAAACGTGATTACACGAGAGCCACAACAACACAACGGTGTGTGCGTGCTGGCGGTAAACATAATGATTTAGAAAACGTAGGTTATACAGCAAGACACCATACTTTTTTTGAAATGCTGGGAAATTTTAGTTTTGGTGATTATTTTAAAAAAGAGGCTATTCATTATGCTTGGGACTTTTTAACTAAAGAATTAGATATTCCTGCTGAAAAATTATGGATTACGGTTTTTGATGAAGACCAGGAAGCAGAAGCTATTTGGTTAGATGAAATAAAAGTAGACCCCTCTCGCTTATCACGCATTGGGGCAAAAGATAATTTTTGGTCTATGGGTGATATTGGTCCATGTGGCCCTTCTAGTGAAATATTCTATGACCATGGTGAAGATGTTGTAGGTGGTCCACCAGGATCACCTGAAGAAGATGGAGATCGGTACATTGAAATCTGGAACTTGGTCTTTATGCAATATGATCGAGATAAAGAGGGTAAATTACACCCATTACCCGCACCTTCAGTAGATACAGGCATGGGGTTGGAAAGGATTTCTGCTGTTTTACAAGGAGTGCATAATAATTATGAAATTGATTTGTTTCAAGGGTTATTAAAAGTAGCTGCTGAATTGACAGGAACAACAGACTTTACGAATAGCTCACTACGAGTAATCGCTGATCATATTCGTTCATGTGCTTTTATGGTGGTCGATGGTGTTTTACCCTCAAATGAAGGGCGAGGTTATGTACTAAGACGAGTTATTCGAAGAGCAATTCGACATGGCTATCGTCTAGGTAGCAAGGATACTTTCTTTTATAAATTAGTTGAACCCTTAACACAAGAAATGGGAGAAGCTTTCCCGGAAATAAAACAAACACAAGAACAGGTTGAACTCGTTTTAAAGAAAGAAGAAGAGCGTTTTGCTGATACTTTAGAGCAGGGTATGAAAATCTTGGAATCTTGTGTTGCCAAAATTGATGGAAGTGTGATTCCTGGCGATATTGTCTTTCTTTTATATGATACCTATGGTTTTCCAGTTGATTTAACAGCTGATTTTGCTAGAGAGCAAAATCTAACAGTAGATCATGCTGGTTTTGAAGTGGAAATGACTGCACAACGTGATAGAGCTAGAGCTGGAGGAAAGTTTGAGGCTGATTATGATCAGGATATCAAACATGACAGTCAAACTGATTTTACTGGATATAATAGTTTTTCAGGTTCAGCTCATATTATAGGGTTGTTTGCTAAAGGAGAAGTAGTCGAGAGCTTAGATGAAGGAGAAGAAGGGGTTGTAGTATTAGATAAAACACCATTCTATGCTGAATCGGGTGGTCAAGTTGGTGATAATGGCTTAATTGAAATAGGAAGTTCTATTTTTGAAGTGATAGATACTCAAAAACAAGGCGGAAATCTTTTTCTTCATAAAGGAAAGGTTGTGCAAGGAAAGATTGTTAATGGACAGGCTTGTGAGGTGCGCGTTAATGAACAGAACAGAGTGGCAACAGAGCTTAATCATTCTGCAACACATATTATGCATGCTGCATTACGACAAACATTAGGTGATCATGTTGCCCAGAAAGGCTCATTAGTTAATCCAGAAAGATTACGGTTTGATTTTTCTCATTTTGAACCGATGACTACTGATGAAATTAGCATAATCGAACATTTAGTTAATGAACAAATTCGACTGAATAACTCTGTATCTGCTGAGGTTATGGCTAAAGATGATGCTGTTAAGGCAGGTGCGATGGCTTTATTTGGTGAGAAATATGGAGATGAAGTCAGGGTGTTGAGAATTGGAAGTTTTTCAACTGAACTCTGCGGGGGTACCCATGTTGAAAGATCGGGTGATATTGGTTGTTTTAAAATTATCAGTGAAACAGGAGTAGCCGCAGGAGTAAGGCGAATAGAAGCCGTCACAGGTAGTGCTTGTTTACATTGGATTGAAAGTCGGGATAAAACATTATTAACTATTGCGGAACTTCTTAAAAGCTCTACAGATAAAGCATCTAATAAAGTTCTGCAACTCATAGATAAAAATAAACAATTAGAAAAAGAACTGGGTAAATTAAAATCAAAACTAGCGAGCTCGGCAGGTGGAGAGTTAAGCACTCAAGCAGTGGATGTTGATGGAATAAAAGTGTTAGCTGTAAGATTGGATGATATTGACCCTAAAGCACTGCGAGAAATGGTTGATCAATTAAAAAATAAATTAGGTTGTGCTGCTGTTGTTTTAGCGACAGTGCAAAATGATAAAGTAAATTTGATTGCTGGAGTGACTAAAGATCAAACTAAGTATTTAAAAGCAGGTGATTTAGTTAATTCAGTTGCATTAAAAGTTGGTGGAAAAGGTGGTGGTCGGCCTGATATGGCGCAAGCGGGTGGTAATGATCCATCAGGTTTAGATGACGCTTTAAAACAGGTTCCTGATTGGGTTAAAGAGCAGATTAAAAGTTAAAAAGGTTACAAAACAGTAATTAACCATCCTTTTTTTAGATAATAAAGTAAAAATGGCAGTTTTTGTATATAAATTTGGCGGTACATCAGTTGGTACTGTAGAGCGCATAAAAGTAGTTGCTGAAAAAATTAAAAAAGCCCGTGATCAGGGTGATCATATTGTTGTTGTCGTGTCTGCAATGAGTGGCGAAACTAATCGATTAACTGGGTTAGCAGAAGAAATACAATTCCACCCGAATAGTAGAGAAATGGATGTTTTACTTTCTACTGGAGAGCAAGTGACTATGGCCTTGCTTAGTATGGCTCTGCATGAGCTGGGTTGTTCTGCTTGTTCTTATACTGGAGGGCAAGTTAAAATTTTAACTGACAATACGCATACTAAAGCCCGAATTAGAGAGATTGATGACCTAAAAATAAAACAAGATCTTGAGAAAGGGAGGGTTGTTGTCGTTGCTGGTTTTCAAGGGGTTGATGAATATGGAAATATTACAACTTTAGGTCGAGGTGGGTCAGATACCACAGCAGTTGCTTTGGCTGCAGCCCTGAAGGCAGATGAATGTCATATATATACTGACGTGGATGGAGTGTATACAACTGATCCAAGAGTAGAACCAAAAGCAAGAAAATTAGATAAAATTACTTTTGAAGAAATGCTGGAAATGGCTAGCTTAGGTTCAAAAGTTTTGCAAATAAGGGCAGTTGAATTTGCTGGAAAATACAATGTTGCACTACGAGTATTATCATCATTTAAAGAAGGTAAAGGAACGCTAATTACCTATGAGGAATCAGAAATGGAAAGAGCTTTAATTTCAGGAATTGCATTTAATCGAGATGAGGCTAAATTAACAATTGCAGGTGTGCCAGACCTTCCAGGAGTAGCATCGAAAATTTTATGTCCTGTAGCTGATGAGAATATTGAAATTGATATGATTATCCAAAATATAGCAGATGATGCAACAACAGATTTTACTTTTACAGTTCATCGAAATGATTATCAAAAAACAAAGAATATATTAGAAACTGTTTGTTCAGAATTAAATGCAAAACACGTTACAGGTGATGATAGTATTGTTAAAATATCAATTGTTGGTGTGGGAATGAGATCTCATGCTGGTATTGCGAGTACAATGTTTAAAGTATTAGCTGATGAAGGAATTAATATTAGAATGATTTCAACCTCTGAGATAAAAATTTCCGTGGTTGTAGATGAAAAATATCTTGAGTTGGCAGTAAGGGCTTTACATAAAGCTTTTGGGCTTGATAAGGAAGAATAATAGCTTTATTTCTTATCAAAAATTCACTATAATAGTGAGATTGGTTGATGACTGTGGTGTTGCGCAGTCAAATTAAATAGGAACGTAGGGAGATATTATGCTTATCTTAACGCGACGAATAGGAGAGACCTTAATGATTGGTGACGATGTTACAGTCACTGTGTTAGGGGTAAAAGGTAATCAGGTTCGTATAGGTATTAATGCACCAAAAGAAACTTCAGTGCATAGAGAAGAAATTTACGAAAGAATAAAAAAGGAACAATCAGAATCTACAGGATTAACTGATTCTGAAGATTAAAAAGTTTTAGGAGAGTTGGCCGAGCGGCTGAAGGCGCTCCCCTGCTAAGGGAGTATGGGCTTTATCTCCCATCGAGGGTTCGAATCCCTCACTCTCCGCCATAAATAAAAGTTAGCTTTTATAGAAAATAGTTGACTTAAAATATCATAAAAGGGATAATGAGCGGCTCAATAAGGCGCCCGTAGCTCAGCTGGATAGAGTACTCGGCTACGAACCGAGCGGTCGGGAGTTCGAATCTCTCCGGGCGCGCCATATTGGAAATATAAGATTATTCCCCTGTAGCTCAGTTGGTAGAGCGGGTGACTGTTAATCACTAGGTCGGCGGTTCGAGCCCGTCCGGGGGAGCCAAATAGAATAAAGCCTGTAGCGATTTTTCGTTACAGGCTTTTTTTATGCGCGCCTTTCAATTGTTTTTTTTGTATTCATAGCGATATGGCAAGTTTGTTATTTACACGCCCTACAAAAAAACAATCATTTAAAAGTAGTTTTTTATATCAAAAGTTAATCGCGAAGCAAAACTCGGAGGCTTGCCTCCGTTACATTAGTCGGAAAGTTTTAAAACCAATGGTTTTCAAGTCAAACCAGTCTATGCTTTGTCAAACTCGGTCGCTTGCGGCCGAGTTTTTGATCCTCTTTGAGGTGCTGATAAAGAAAAAGGCTGATTTAGATGAAATTTCAAGTGTGGCAGCGGGATCGTGCGGTGCTGAAATTATTAATTGGAATAAGGAGTATAGTGATTCGACTTAAAAAACAAGCATAAAAGATTTTAAGGCAACACTTACATTATAAATTAAAGACACACCTTCGATATTTTCTTGTTGTCGGTCTGAACAGAGTGTAGGCTTCCACTTGGATATTTACAATCAAATTACGGAAACAGAACAAATCTATGAAAGCACGTATTTTTACTATTTTATTTCTCTTATTAATGAGTGTGGCTAGCTTTTTGCCATTTCCAACTACCACGTTGATTTGCCTGTATGCGGCCATTTTCCGACCACATTGGTTTAAAATAGTCGTCGATGAAGTATATAAAAGCAAAATATTCGACTAATACTACATAACTAAGGTTTCCTATGCATAGGAAACTTTTATTTTGGTTGCTGTTGCCCTGAATATAGCAAACCCCAATTTAATAGGTTTCTCGTAATACGCTGGGGGTATAAATAATTGGGAAACTTCAGCTGCTGAAAATCAGGGAAACGGAGCAATACAGACTGAGAAAGTATTTAGACAACACCTTGCCAGAGTGCGCTTTAGTCAAATTTGTAATTTTTAGAAATTTAAATATGATCATATACTTTAGGTTTCGATAAAAACAGTTTGATGTGTCAATATTCTTTCCTTTTTAAGCATATTGACTGTTTTTCAACTCATTTTCTTGACGCTGAATACAATAATCCCTAAAAATGCTTAAATCAAGGGTATTGAGTACACGTGTGAAATTTAAGCTATTACCATTAAACTGAACTCACCACTACATTTTTTGAGGCTACGCATTAAAAAGTGATGCATTCCCTCCCTATGTTTCAGAGTGCCAAATGGGTGTTCGACCCATGCAGCCCGTTGGTGCATGGCCGTGGGATTTTTTTGTATCCGTTCTTTATGTGCTTCAACGATGTCTTGATGCTCCCAGCGCTGCATTTTTTTGTACCGAACCTTTTCTGTTAAACATTGTGCCTGTAGTGGGTGGTTTTTGCAGTCTGATGTTTGTGTTCTATAAATAGTTACTTTTCTTCCATGACTCTGCACTGAGTTTTTACGTGCAGTTAAGTGATGTTCCTGCGGACAAGTATAGGTATTCTGTTCAGCTTTGAAGACAAAGTCTTTTTCATTAAACCGGCCTTGGTTTTTAGTTGTTTTAGGTGCTTTGGGAATAGCAACATAAGGTGTGATATTTTGTTCTTCACAGGCTTTTATTTGCTGCGTATTATAATATCCGGCAGCCGCTAACCCCTTGAGATTATCAGGCTCCAGTATGTCTTGTGCTTTTTTAACATAGGAGCAAGTTGATTCAAGTCATTACCATCCTTCCAAGAAAACTTGACCATTACAGACATAAACGCAACATCATCACTGAATATTGCTTCTGTTTACCATTGAAGGATTATCTGTACATACTTTGCATCAACTTGCTTGATATTCAGCAAGGTTGTTTTACTCTAGCGTGCTAATTGACGTAAATCTTTAGAGGAGGACAAAAAATTAAGAAACCAGCAGTTTTTTAGATTTCTGGTTATATCAACAAGCCCGGGACTGAGTGCTCGCAGGTCTGATTGCAAGGTGTTAATATAGCGAGCTCTTTCATTGACTAACCGCTTTCTTCTACGAGTAATGCGTTTGAGTTCATGATTTTCTCGGGGTATTTCATCAAACCTCTTGCAATACGTTTTTAGCAAGCGCTAAAGACTGCTGTAACTGGAAAAGCTCTAGGCCTTTACGTGATTAATCGGATTTGTTTTAGCTGTACCAAGAAAGGTTTCTTTAAAACGAGCAAGTTTCAAATTATTGATGTTGAGAAGATAATATCTTGCTTGAATCAAGCTATCCAATAGATGTGCATGACCATTATAGTCTTCTTTCAACTATTAATTTTAATGGTAGACTCCTAGCTTTTTAGGTGTCAAATTTATTCTTACTTTTATCAATATTTGGGAATATACTAGTTTCTCTTATTCTTTTTTTGTGAAAAAACAGAGGAACGAATAAGAATTAGATTGAATGTATGAATTTAGTGACTATTTTTTAACCAGCATATTAGTGGAGGAAATTTTATGAATACAATTAAATTAATAGCGGTCCTTAGCTTTGTAGTTTTTAGTACCAATATTCTTGCATATGGAAGTGGTAGTAGTAGCAAAAAAGCGTGTGTAAAACCTGATCTTAGTCGATTTATACCACCACATTTATCAGTTGTAGAGCCAGATTCCGAGTTTTCATTTGTAGCCTCACCATCAACTAATCCAAAAATGATTGAAGTAAGTATGAAAAAACAGGTTGTTCCTATTAACATTGAAAAAACAAGTGGAGGATATTCTGTTACTGGAAAATTACCTGCTACTCTAGAAGGGGCTTATGTAAGAGTTAATATAAAAGCTACAGGTACAAATAATTGTCCAGAAAATGATGGCTGGCTATTGAAAATTGAAAAATAATTGTCATATTAAGTAGATAATCAAATTTTAATCTTCCTCATGGGAAATAAATTATGTTGATAAAATTATCTGTATTTTGATGATCTCAAGCTCTTTTCTTTGCTATTTGAATTTTATTGGTAATACTTTCTAAAATTGCGTTAGTTATTTTAGTTTCAACGAAATTTATAATGCCCGATAGGTGGGCTTTGACTGTTTTTAAAAGCTTCATAAACGGCTGTTTATGCTTTTTTCAACTTCATCAAACCACTGGTGAATAAAGGAGGTTGTGCTGCTTTTGTCGGGCATTACTCCACAATTATTGAATAGAACTTTTAGTTGGTAAGCCAAGCCTAAGGTTGGATAGAGGGCAATAAGTTGATTCAATTCTGATTGCTTCTTGTCAGAGAACTTGTTTTTTAGAAACGTGTATTTATGTTCTTTTAGCTGCTCATGTTCTTTACTTTCCTATTTGTAAACAGTATCCATCGTTTTGTTGAGTAATTTGTTTAGCCGGCAAGTCTTTATTGTTTAAATAGACCTTTATATTCTTGATGGTTTTAGCTCTAAATTATAACCATAATCTATCCCTAGTGATCAAGTTGTCTGAATTTGTAACAATTTACATTCATTGGCACTTACAGTTAAAAATGCTCCTCTGTTAAATGCCCATAAATAGGAATAGATAATTCATTAGCAACTAAGTTAGCCAATGATCTAACACCAAAAAGCTCTGTATAGTTATGAGAGTAAATTAGAACACTGACATTATGAAATTTTGCGTACTCAAGCAAATATAAACTTGTTTCACCCGTAATATATAGATCGGTATGATGACTCTTTGCTTCTTTCAGATAATTGGTAAAAGAGCCTGCCCCTGTTAAAGTTGCAATATTATTAATTATTTTTTCTGCATTGAATTCCCTTGCTGGCTCTTCACTGAGCGCTTGATTCAATTTCTCTTTTATTTCTTCAAATGAGTGAGGTTCTGATACTTTTCCAATTCGCCCCTCACCATTATTTAAAGTTGCAAAGGGCTTGCAGTTTAACAAACCTAATAAAGAAACTGCGGTACCAAAATTAGCTTTGTCTAAAGGTAAATGACACCAAATATTAGTAATTCTATATTTCTTTAGTAATTGGTAAGTTTTTTCTTTTTGTTCATACATAAAACTCCAAACAGGATGATGAGTAACAATTATATTTACATCGTTTTCATGAGCTTCTATCACCACTTCTGGAGTTAAAGTTGTTGCGTAAGCTAATAGCTTAGGAGCTTCAGACTTTCCAGAAATACCCCATTCTTTTTTATCTTCATCTAACAGACTATCAGGAAAGCATTTATATAGAATTTCTTCGTAATTAAACATCTGTTTCCTTGCTGGTCGGTCGCATTCAGCTAACGCCCACATCACAGGCTGCCGTGAGGGGCACGTATTTTTCTGCTCTTTTAAAAAAGGCGTGATGCAGGCGGAAGTCCTAGTTGCATGCGATTGATACTCATTGAGCCTCCCCATTAGTTTAAAACTTTCGCGTTAAACTAATGGAGCAAAAACCATAACAGGAGAAGCTCAATGAATTTTCACAATAACACGCTTCCATACTACTGCGGAATAGATTTACATGCCAGATTACTTTATGTTTGTATTCTAGATGATAAAGGTAAGACCTGCTTACATAAAGAAATATCAGCCAGCCCTTTTTTTCAAAATGCAATAATCACAGAAAAGCCTCTGGCCGACCTTATGTCTGCTCTGATGACTCGATTAGTTTCTGGGTAGGGATAATATGGGAACACTGATGAAAATGCTATTAGCTGTTATTACTCATAACAACCAGGATCTAAACTGTGACCAGTCCACTCGTAAGAGCCTGTTGGGAGGGGCTTGAGTGTGAGTAGGAGGAACCCCAACAACTAATCTTATCAAAATCGCATAGGTTTTAATGCACATTCTCATTATTCCCTCCTCCCGCTATCGGTTCAGTCAAGCGCACCATTGCTCACTTTTTGAATTCAGGGAACGTCCTGCCCCCCAGAATGCAAAAAGTAAGCAGCGAATAGATAAGCCCTGGTTCGCTTTGCGTACACCTCAACTCCGCACAAGAGCCGCTCCGTTAAGCTTCCCTCACGTGCTATTTTAACTTAGCTTCAGCTTGTTCCCTGACGCCTACCGTGGACTAAAAATCATCACTCCGCTGTGTTCCGTTTCCCTGATTTTCAGCATTTGTTGTCATTCAACAATGACTTCGGCTAAACTTAGTGGTGACGATGATGCTTTGCGTATTAAGACATATCTAGCGTTTATCGTGGGGATTTCGATTTCTTCCACTGATTTCGGCTTAGCTATACTCACAACACGTTTAGCAGCATTGATATTATCAATAAGCGATAGATCTGTATTTGGAGGATCATCGAAGAACATAACATACATGTCAGTGAAACGCTCAGCACAACAATCTGTTCTACCATAAAGGCTTACCTTTTTAATAGGCTGAGATTGCGACAAATCAACTTGCCACCATGGCTCCGGATTAACCTCATCAGCTGCAGTATGTGTAACTGACCCATCTGTGAATACTCCGCTAATATTGCCATCAACAGCTCGGTCCGCACTCCCCCCATAAGCAGTGGTGCTTTGCGTTGCTATTTTAGCCAATGCTAAATTGGTGTTAACTTCAGAAGCCTGATAAATTGCAACTTCTGCAATAGACAGATAGCCTGGCTCAGCTCTTTGTACCCGCACATATCGACCTGACAAGGCTCCATCTATATTCCAGACATCACCAACAACTTCACGGTGAAACTGAGTTATATTCGTATCATTTTGAAGTTGATCGAGTGATTTCCCTTCCATTGGCTGCGAAGACACAAAAACGAACATGTTTGTGAACCGTCTTTTACAACAATCCTGTCTATTATAAACTTGGATTTTATCAAATGTGGAAATCGCGCCCAGATCTACTTCCCACCAAGCCGACACATCATGATCCGTGTGTGTAACAGATCTAGCAGCATAGTTACCGTCAATATTTTGATCTATAGCTCTGTTCGCTACCCCACCAAAAGAGGTACTACTCTGATAGGCACTCACGAACGCTGTCTGGCCATCTGTCAAATTACGATTATAGCGCAGCACTTCCACTTCTCCGAGGGATAAGTATCCAGCATCTGCTTTTTGAACTTTGATAAACCGAGCATTACCACCAATTGATGCAGAGAGTATACGGGCACCGCTACCAGCATCCAAAACTTGCACGTTGTCGTTCACAGTCAAACTACCATTATTCCAAAGGGATTGTGTAATGTTACTATCACTCCAAGCTACCGCAATTTTACCCAGTCTCTCTTCGCAACAATCACTTCTATTCCAGATGCGAACTTCATCTACATATTGCGAAGTTCCCAAATCGACTATCCACCATGGATTGTTTTCGCTTTCTGTATGCATCAGCGACCCCTTATTGGCGTATTGTCCATCAACTAGATATCTATTTACACCAGATGCATCTCCGTCGACGGCAAAACGACTCGCTAATTGACCATATATCGAGCTTTGCCCAGTCGGTTTGCCAATTGCCACATTTTTTGATGAGGGCGTTTTACTAGCCAGAGACAATTCTTGAGCGATTGTTTTAACCTCAGCCAGCAAACCATTTACAGCGTTTGGGATAACCCCTTCTTGAATGACGGGTAAATTAAACAACGCCGTTCCATTTGGTGATATTGTCGTCTCATACAAAAGACGGCCTAAAAGATTTGCGTCTGTGAGAGCGTAATAGTCAGCATGTGCAAACCATGTAGAGCTAGCCTTAGTAGACACCTGGCTTTTCACACCCTTTATCGTTGGTGCGTTCGGATGCAAAGTAATCCCATCTTCGATTGAAACTAAATCAGCCGTAGCATTTGAATGATTTTTATCGTTATTGACTATGATAGTTTGCGGTGAAACATGCCGAATAAAGTCCCGTAAATCTTGATAAGGCACATAATCATAAGCCGCAATCTGGCCCCATGCATCAAACCAAAGCAATGGAATTTCACCAAATTCAGTGAGTAATTCTCTGAGTTGGTTTTTTATGAAAAGCGGATCTTGGCTCCGCTTTGTCCAACCAATATTGGTTAAGCCAAATTCATCAACACTCACATCATTCGGTCGACTTCCATAAGATTGAGTATTGATGGCAGGATCATTCAAATCCCATATGGAGAAATATATGCCAGGCACAATACCTTTTGCCCTAAAGCTATCAACATACTGTCTTACAACATTACACTCACACGCTGAGTTTAATGAATTGTGATTGGAATAATCAGTATCCCATAAAGCGAAGCCGTCATGATGTTTTGATGTTAATACGCCATATGTCATCCCTGCATCTTTAAGGACTTGTGCCCATTGATCAGTGTCAAGGTTGCTTGGGGCAAATAATGATGGATCAGCGTTAGGGTTTGCCCACTGCACATTTGTATATGTGGACATGTTATAGTGCAAGAATGCACCATATCTATTCTTATCTAAAAAGTCATTTACAGGCAAGACAGGCAGAACTTCATCACTAAAAACTTCAACCTCAGCCAAAGAAAGATAATTACTACCTGCTAATTTGACCATAACATATTGCGCATTAACGTTTAAGTCTTGAGTTAAATTTGTCGCGCTATTGTTAGAGAAAGCATAATGCGCAACATTTGAGTTAGCTTGCAACTGAACATTACTCAAGCCTGACATGTCAAAATCAGCCAAATATAAATTAAATGAAGCATTTCGCTGCAAACAACAATTATCAGATCGAAAAAAAAGACCCACTTTCTTAACAGGCTCATTTTTAATAAGCTTTACCTGCCACCAGGCTTCACTTTCTAATCCTGTATGCGAGACAGAATTGCTCGCATAATCTTGCTTGCGAACGCCATCAATTGCTCTCTCTGCAGTTTTTCCCTGATAAGCTGAACTTTGAGTTGCAGTACCTGACAAGGCTAGGTTTCGCTTATCGCCAGTGTCTGCAGGAGCGGCATAGAGATTCGTCGCGAACACGCAACATAAAACTCCAATTTTTTGCATATCTAAATGCATAAAACTAAAACAATCACGGGTTTGATTGGTCGGTATATTAGTTTTTTCTATTGTTTTTGTCCGTTCTCCCACTAAAGCGTTCAAGCTTTTTAGGATAAGATTTCTTAGGTTTTTCAATGTTCTCTCCATTGTTATCAACGTACTGTTTATATTTTCTTTTCTTCTATTGCTAACCCAAAGGTGTAGCTCATTAATAGGCATAGGTTTTACGTAAAGATAATTACCGCTCTGCAATAACCTTTACCTCGGACAGTGACAGATAACCACTTACAGCGTTTTGCTGAATTCTGACATAACGCCCTTTACCGTTTACATTGAAGGTTTGGCGATCAGCACTCGTTAAGTTTCCCTCAAAGGAAGCTTTACTACGTGCTTGTGCCAGTGAATCGTTTGCAAAAGGTTGGTTGCTGATGAGTATTTTAGAATCTTGTAAACGATTAGCACAACAATCTGTCCGGTTGTAAACCTCGATCGAATGAATATCTTTTTCTGTGCCAAGGTCTATGTCTAGCCAACTCTCTAACCCGTGCTGCCAATTAGTATGGGTTGTTGATTTTGCGTTATACGTACCATTGGTGTTGCCATCAACAACAACTTGAGGTGATGGACTATTAGGAAGGGTGGATGACTGACTGACCACTGCATTATTGGTGACATTCACGAGTGGATTAGCCACATCAGAATAAATATCTACTTCAGCCAGCGATAGTATTGAACCTTGAGTTTTTTGGACACGTACATATCGTGCTCGATAACCCAACGGAATTTGTACCACATTGTTTTCTAGCATCTGAGTGTATACAGGCAAAATAGTAATGTCACTGCGTGTTTCTAGCAGACTAAAGTCCGCATCACCAAAAGGCTGGTCTGACAATAATATATTGATATCACTTAACCTATCCATGCAACAATCGCTACGGTTAAATAATTTCATATGCGAGAGTGGGTAGGATTCGCCCAAATCGATCTGCCACCAAGGTGCGGTATCACCCGATACCTGGGTATGGAAAACACTGCCGTCTTGATAACGACCCGAGTAATTCCCATCAATCGCCAAAGCTGCCATTTTATTTTGGTAAACGCTACTCTGTGTGGCGTGACCATACCGACTCAATAAAACCCCTTCATCAGGCTCATCACTAAATACCTCGACCTCCGCTATTTGAAGTATTTCATTAGGTGTGCCTTGTAGTATTTTTACATAACGCACATTGGCATCAACAGCAAAAGTAACTTTAGGGACAAATTGGCTGACGTTATGTACCAGTATTGTTACATTTGGATCTTGTGTCGCCTGTTCTATACTATTCGCTATTGGCTTTTCAGATAAAGCCACATAGAACTCATTCATGCGTTCTGTACAACAGTCGGTGCGGCTATGCACTGTTATTTCTTTGATTTTAGTGCTGGAAAGTAAGTCTAGCTGCCACCAGGCTGTAGCATCTGTATTTGGCCTAGTATGGGCGATACTATTATGTCCGATATTGCCGCTCGTTATGCCATCTATTGCTTTGTTAGCACGCGTTGAGAAACTATTACTAGAGCTTTGGCTTGCAGATTTATTTTGGGCAATATTAAACAACAAAGATTCCTGGCTGCCCAATACCTCTACCTCTGCTAAACTCAATACATCGTTTCCATTGCCATAAATACGTATATATCGGCCTGTTCTTTGTATCTTTTTAACTTGAAGAGCATCATCTGACTCAATAGGATATTCTGAAATGTCAGTCTGATTCAATACATCAAACTTTGTCACGCTGGTAAAGGGCACATTAGACACAATGATGATACTATTTTTGAGCCTTTCTTTGCAGCAATCGGTTCGGTTAAATACTTTAATTTCATCAATATACGCTGCTCGGCCTAAATCAACTTCCCACCATGGCTCATCAAGATCACTTTCGTTGGCAGCCGTATGCGTTACACTCGAATTTCTAAAATTACCACTGGTGTTACCGTCGATTGCTTTACTCGCGGCACCTTGAGGATGTGATGAACTTTGTCTGGCGCTGCCTTGCAATGCCAAGTTTTCTTGTGCGCCTAATAGTTTGGTGTATTTTTGGCTAATAATTCCGCTGGAAGTCAGTACTTTAACGGTTGCATCACTCGCAATTGAAAAAGAGCCGCTATAGGGCGTAGAGCCAGTGGTCGGCTCAGAGCCATCGGTCGTGTAATAGAGATTTGTTCCATCATGCTCAACACTCACCTGAATGGAATCTCTAAAATATTCTGCTGTGGGTTGAATAGAAAAACCCACTTGGCGATTAAATTGATAGACGCCAAATTCAGAAATCACGGGCAAGCCTCTGGCTTTCTTAATGTTTAATCTAAGCTCTGTCGCAGCGTTAAATTTAGCTGCTAACCTTAAGATTCTCTTGTTGCCAATCGTTGTCCCTGTGGCAACTTCTACCCAGGCACCATTTGTTGTGCGTGCATCAACACTAAACTTCTCCACTCGCTGTCCAAGCTCGATATGCTCGCGTAACTGTATCGTATCAAAGGAAATGGTATTCACACCAAGATTGAATGTGACATCTCCTGTGTGTATGTTGTCATTAGTCGCCCAGTAGGTAGATAAGTCGTTGTCTAATAAATTATTTGGCGAAAACGCAGTATCATTGTTTCTCAAATTACTGGATGAGACTGACGCACCTAACAATAAATTATGATTAAAAGTCTCTCGAACAGTATCTCGCATCGCCCTTGCACGACTAATTTCTTCCTCTGGAATCCTGCCTGTGAGATCAGGAGAATAGTTCAACAACAAGTTGCTGTTTCTGCCAACAGAATTAAAGTAAATATTGATGATTTCGTCAAATGACTTCACGCTTTCGCACACGTGGAACCAACAGTGTCTGATAGGGGTATCAGCTTCAGCAGAGCGCCAAATTAAATCTATATTTGCATCGTTTCCTAGGAATGCGGCGTTGGCGTTTGTTAGTGTGCCGTTTATCCCAATAGCAGTAGACAGCTCTTCCTCAGAATATCGTCCACGGGCTACTTTCTCGTTTCGATATTCATCCACAGTTCTGACTGACCATTCAGTAAGTCCAGCAAACCCAGCTTCATTTCCTGACCACCGTACTTCTGCATGGTTAAAGACAATAGCATTAGGCGCTAGGCTTCTGACTGTTTGCAGTATTCTTGACCAATCAAAATCATGCTGGTCTGCGCCTGCACCATCAAACCATACTTCTCTTATATCGCTACCATAATTTAGGATGGTTTCATTTAGCTGGGTAATAAAGTTGTCATTGTATTGATCTGTTCCAAAAGCAGGGTCATGACGATCCCATGGTGAAATATAAAGTCCAACTTTAATACCACGCTGGTTAAATTCAGCCATCAATTCTCCAAACATATCACCCTGACCGTTTTTCCATGGCGTAGCGGTAATATCATAATCAGAGACACTGGTATCGTACATAGAAAACCCAGAGTGATGTTTGATGACAATAACGGCCAAATTAGAGCCCATTGCCTCTACAGCATCTGCCCATTGGCTGGCATCAAAGGCCGTGGGGTTAAATCTCCCCGGATCTTCGTTACCTGTTCCCCATTCACGGCCATAATAGGCATTGAGACTAAAATGAAAAAAAGTACCTACTTCACCCCGTTGGTAAGACAGTTGTCGTTCTGTGGGGATAGGGTATACAGGTTCAGGAAAGATGCTAGCTGAGCCTGGCGAAATCGAGAAGAATAAGGCGCTTGTGCCGATCAGGAATTTGTAGGTATACCTTCCCATATCTTTTAGGTAGTTATTTTTAGCGTTGCTTTTTGTATTTTGTTTCATTTTGAACCATATATAATTTTATGATAGGTTATTTCCGTAATTCTACTTGTTTTTTTTGTTTGTGAAATTGTACTGAAGTACTGTCGTAGTATGAGGTCTATAACGTCCATGCTTCATTTCCTCGCTCTCAGCCTTGCAAACATTAAAACCTGCTTTTGCCCTTCCTGTTTTTTCACAAGAATATTAGTAAATTAAGGTTGATTTTAAGGTAATATCTGGGTCGGTTTGCTTTTGATAAAATTCAAGAGGTAGGTAGTGGGGTTCTTGTAATTGGACGTTTTTTAAGTGCTGTTGAATCAATGGCTTGAGGTGTATTTGTGATACTATTGATTTTTCTAGAATCAAAGTCAGTAAGCCGGAACTCAATCCAACCATTCCGAATTACTGACTTAAAAATACAGAACTGATAAACAGACAATATTAGGTTATTTTACTAACACCTCTACTTCCGCCAGACTCAAAAAACCTGAGCCTTCTAACTGTACTCTGACATACCTTCCTGTTTGAGCTTTCACCCAAGAAGTTATTGTGGATAAAATACCTGGAAAATACTGATGTTCAATGTTAGGGTCAGATTTTAGTTGCGCAAGTGTTTTATTTCCAAAAGGAATGTTGGATACAAAAACATTAACGTTAACCAATCGATCGGTACAGCAATCTGTTCGATTATAAATTTTTATTTCATCTATCGTCTGAGTGTTCTTCATATCAAGCTGCCACCAAGGTTGTGCCTGAAGCGCAGTGTGTGAAACAGAAAGTTGTCTATAATTGCCATCGATGTTGCCATCATTTGCACGACTCGCCTCTCCCCCCCAGCCAATCGATGATTGATTTGCTGTCCCAGTAGTCAGTACTTTATTTGAACTTGATCGTGCAAACACTTCTACTTCAGCTAGACTTAAAAAATTTGTGCCTTCTAGCTGTATCCTGATATACCTTCCAACCTGGGGTTGTGCCCAAGAAGTTACCGAAGATAAGGCACCTGAGAAATACTGATGACCTATGCTAGAGTCTGCCTTTAGTTGCGCAAGTGTTTTGTTTCCAAAAGGAACATTGGACACAAAAACATTAACGTTAGCTAATCGATCAGTACAGCAATCTGTTCGATTATAAATTTTTATTTTATCTATCTGCTGAGTACTCTCCAGGTCAAGCTGCCACCAAGGTTGTGTCTGAAGTTCAGTGTGTGAAACAGAACTTTGTTGATAATAATTTCCATTGGTATTTCCATCATTTGCACGACTCGCCTCTCCACCCCAGCCAGTCGATGATTGACTTGCCTTTCCAAAAACTAGCCTAGAAATATTCTTTCGATTAACATTCAGTGTTTTAGCAATGCTGGGGACTCCCTTATCATTAAGAGCAAATAGAAAGTAATTCCCAGGAATAACAATAGAACTATTAGAGGGAATCGAAATTTGATAATTTCCTCCACCAAGATGAACGGCTTCTAATGGTATCCGACGTTCGTCGTTATTGACCGAATGCGTTGCTATTGCAGTACGAGTAAGGACGAAACTGTGTTCAGCAGTCGTATCGACGGCCACATTTAAGGTGTCACCAAGGTTTGCTTTGGAAGGGGACGCTTCAATGATAGGACGAATAGCGGGTGAACCATCTGAATTGAGCAAATAAGGGGGGGTTAAAATTTCCACATCAGGGTGGTTTGTTGAACAACCACCACATAACCCGCCGCCTGAGACGAATACACGGGCATCTTTCATCAGTAATGCTACGCTGTGGTAGTTTCGCGGTATACTCATTTCTGACAATGTTGTGAATACTTCAGTCTCTGGGCTCCATATCTCTGCAGCGAAAACGGAAGCAGCATCAGAAAATGCAACGGCACGTTTTTGTCCACCGATAACAACCACTTCGCCAGAAGGTAAAACAACACTATTGTTATAAGCGCGGGCGAAAGCCATATTAGCAACCCGTTTCGTTGTCACACCACCAACCCCTCCATTAACATCAATTATGTAGGCATGATTCGTAGCGTTACTATAATTGTAATCGGGTGCTCCACCCACAGTTAAAATTTTGCCAACATCATACATAACCGCGTTTCCATTCATGGCATCAGCATCATCACCTCGCATGATTGATGTTTGGATATTTCCATTTCCACTCGTATCAATCCAATTCATTTGGTTAGAAGGGCCTGCATGAAAAACCAGTCCATTGGGTGCAGTGAAGAACCACATATGATTATCCGATCGGTAAACACCTGCTGAGTCATTAGTCTCAAGGGCTGAGGATTGAATAAAAGGCTTCTCTACCCAACCTTGTTCTTCGTTCCATACTTCAGCGTCTTTCATTCCTCTTCCACCGCTCCAAGAACCACCGACAGTGAATACAGAGCCATCATTAAGTGTAGCCATCGAGTGATATCCACGCGAAATATTCATTGAAGGCCCTTTAGTCCATATATTACTTTCAGGATGATAAAAGCTTGTTTCTATACTGTTTGATCCTCCCGTCACCATAATTCTTCCATCTGGAAGAACCGCAGTGCCAGGACAAAACATGTCATGCCCTGTATTAGAGATTAGTCCTTCATTAGCTAAGCCTGTTGTCGGATCAAATATTGAAGTATAAGTTCTGCCACCAGGGCCTACAAAGCCCATTTTAGCGGTCGCGGCCCATGTTAAAATCCGGCCATCTGGTAAATTGGCTGCTGCTGCCGCAACAAGAGGTAATGAATAAGGGCCATCCCATTTAGAATTTTGGTCATCTGCTGTAACTTGACCACTATTAAATAAATTTAGCATAACGAAAAAAGCAAGGCTTCGTCGCTGTCTATTTTGAAGGGTCTGTTTAATTAAATTATCGGTACTCATTTTTATTGCTTTCTAAGTGTTAGAATAAATATTGTTATGTACTTATTTAGTAAATAAAGGTGGGATGGTATCATTAATTTTTTTTAAAAAAAAGTGTACCGAAGTACCAGGTAACTAGGCTCTAGGGCACATATTTCTCATAAAAATATCAATTGATATGCTATAAAATATTTGTATTTTCATACGAGTATGCCATCAACTGAGTTATCTGTATTAACTAACCCTGAACTTGAATTTACCTTTGGTACAAAGGTAAATAAATTTATCAATGCATAAAAAAACTTAACGGCTAGACAAGATAATCGTGGCAAATGGCATTCACTGTCGATATTGATTGTTACTGTCGTCTTTGCTACATGGATCAATCGCTTAAAAGTATCAAACATACACCGGTATATGAACAATAAAATTCATTGGTTACGCAAAATAATAGAGATTCATGATGCAAAGGTTATTTCTCGTTTGGTTCAGTATTTAAAAACATAATGTAAGTACCCAAGTTAAATTAATTTAACTTTTTACTTGGGTACTTAATACTATTAATATAGAAAAATATTTTCTTACAATGAACTATGTGGCAAACGATTTTTTATCTTAAGTTATATGTAACTCATGGCTACACTAGACTCAAAGACTTGCTTTTCAATCGTTATTTTATTAATTTACCTCAACTTCAGCCAAAGAGAGATACCCATAACCAATTTTTTGAATACGAACATATCGCCCTAGGGAATTCACATCAATATTAAGTGTTTCTGATACTTGACCACTTACTTGATATTTCCAAACACTATTATCAGAGAGTAATTGATCTAAAGACAGTGCTGAGATATCTGAGTCTGATACAAACACATAGAAGTTAGACAAACGATTAGTACAACAATCTGTTCGGTTCCATAAATGAATACTGTTGACTTGGGTTTCAGATCCTAAGTCGACTTGCCACCAAGGGTTGTTTTCATACCCAGTATGGGTAGTGGAGGCATCTCCATAATGACCAGAAATATTTCCATCGATAGCTCTACCCGCAGAACCACCATAAGCAGTAGAAGACTGCGAAGCAGTTTTATTATAAGCAAGATTTAGGGGAATAGTTGGAGCTCTGGATTTGATCTCAACTTCAGCCAAAGAGAGATACCCATAACCAACTTTTTGAATACGCACATATCGACCCAGGGAATTCACATCAATATCAAGTGATTCTGAAACCTGCCCACTTACTTGGTGTTTCCATACATTATTATCAGAAAGTAATTGATCTAAAGAAAGTGCTGAGATATCTGAGTTTGATACAAACACATAAAAATTAGATAAACGATCAGTACAACAATCTGTTCGGTTCCATAGCCGAATACTGTTGACCTGGATTTTAGATCCTAAGTCGACTTGCCACCAAGGGTTGTTTTCATATCCAGTATGGGTGGTGGAGGCATCTCCATAATGACCAGAAATATTTCCATCGATAGCTCTATTTGCAGAACCACCATGAGCAGTAGAAGACTGCGAGGCAGTTTTATTATCAGCAAGATTTAAAGACAGTGTTGATAGAATAAACCTTGCCCATCTTTGCCCATGCTCTGTTAACCCTGCGGTATTAAAATGCACACCATCATGAAGATAAGTAAGTGTGCCAAAATCGTTTGTAGTCGGGCCTTCATAAATATTTTCTTCATTATCAATGGCCAATAATTGCCCCGCAATTATTTCATCCTCACGCTCTATCGTTGAGTTAGGATGATATGAGGCAAGTGCAATTCCCCAAGGAAAACTAAAGCCGGCATCCTCTCGAGAAGCCGAAATGGTACTTCTCAACAAAGATGCATAAGTCTCGGAAGAGGTTGCTGATAGCGAGTCAGATTCGCCCTGGTGCCATAAAACAGCTTTGAACCCATATTCTGATAGTGCTTCTATCGCAGGTTTTAATCGTGACTCATATAAATAGCTTTCCCACTGACCAACGGTTGTACTTCCCTGTCCAACAGAAACAATACCAATCGGTATATCTAATTCACTGACTAAAGAATTTGCCATTGCTGGCCATGGAGAGCCATTATTACCTGTTGCTCGGGGTTGTGGATCATTTGCAACTTGCCAAGTATTTGACCAATTCAAAGCTAAAACCCTAGGGTCTGAAACTGTTTGCCTAGATCCTCCATAATTTGCAGAGTTAGATTGACCTGCAATAATAAATATATCGCCAACACCAATATCTGAAAGTGATTTTTGGGAAATAACCTGTGAATCAGATAGTGCTCTAACATCAAGATGATACCAACCATTTTCAGCCGTTAATTTTCCAGAGAAACTGCCATCATTAATCGTATTATCAATTGTCGTCCAGGGAATATTAGAACCGTTAGAGCCTGTGATTACGGTCAATCTTGCCTGAATACTGCTTGCTCCAAAGGCCTTGCCTTTAATAGGGATTGAAGCTGAATAAGGTCGTCGTTGATAAATAGAGGGTGATAAAGGGGAACTGATGGTTAATGTTGCATCATTTTTAAAGGTAAAATTAGGCCCAAAATAGGAGGTTGAAGTCGCATTAACGCTACTTGGAAATTGCAGGCTGGCGCTTTTAATGAAACGTCCTCGTACAAAGGAAATTCCGGAGCCACTTTCGATATTGGAGTTATACCAAAAACGCTCACCCCCTGCATAGTTTGTTGCACCGATAGTATAGGTACCCCTAGGCAGTTCAAGTGGGTCAATTGAGGCATAAAACGAACCTGAATCTACCGGAGAACCTAGTGGGATTGTTGCTGAGACAAGTAGATCCCCCGCACTATTCCAAATACCCACTTCTGGGGCTGCTGACTCATCAATAACACCATTGTTGTTTTGGTCAATGATACCTAGTTTATCAATGGTAATTTTGTCATCAACAGTAAAATCATATCCGACAACGTAAGAAGAAATTTGGTTAGCTGAGCCTCCACTTATAATAGTAATAGCTGAATCTGCAGTCGCTTGATGAGGTAATGATAAGCTTAATAAAATTAATGTTATTTTCAATAAATAATTGTTTTTGCGATTTACTTTCTTCATTAAATTTGAAAAAAGTACAATAGGTATTATTACCATAAAGATCATATGGCGGCGTATTGATTTTGTTTTACAAAGCATTAAATGGTTCTCCATAATTTTTTAGAGACGTGGCACCCGTTGTATATCAAGCTATATAACGGGTGCCACAATTCATTAGGCTCCAGAGGAGCGCGTACATATTAATTCAATTTATAACCAACCTTTCCCTGTCTGTTCTTGAACAGAAATATAGAGAAAATATTTTTAACAAGCAGAATAGAAGTATTAATATAAATTTTTAGGGGATCGTACTTGGTTTTTAAAGGTAATAATATTGTTCTTAAGTACAGTATTTATGAAATGTCTATATTAAAATCATGATTTTTTTTGATGACCTATAAACTTTCGCTAAACTTGTGAAAACTCAATAGATATAACTAGCTGAATTTATGGTTTTTTTAAGATTAGAATGCTGTGGGTATTTTTATATCGTAAAAAATGATTAGTTTTTCTCTCTTTTCTGTTCCATTTTTTAAACCAAAAAATACTGGCAGATAAATAGACCCGGAAGCTTGTATTATGAAATAAACAGGTTCTTTTTTAAAAATGAGAGGGTAACTTATAATTTTTTACTTTCATTATAATGAATGAATTATTTGAATAAGTCTGGCATATTGTTCGGGACTGGGCTCCAACTATTCATCAATCAGAAAATAAGTACACCGATTCCAAGTTTTTTATTGCTGACTATTAAGCAAAACGACCCTTCAGAATACTTTCAAGGAATAATGGTTTCTCAAGAACACCTAAAGCAACAGCAGGCACCTTTCCTGTTGTCCAGTGAGGACGGACAAAGTTATGAATAATTTGATGAGTATCTAACGTGC
>JAGLDH010000001.1 GCA_023145835.1 Methylococcales bacterium | reverse complement strand
TCGTATTTATAGAGATTCCCTTTATAATGCTTATATATTGTGCCTTTGAATGGTTGGAGCCCAGTCCCAAGTACCATTTTTAATGACAATGGTGATACAAGGATAAAAAATGATAAAAGATCAAAAACAAAAATTAATAGATTTGGGCGAAGAGGTCTTGGCTCAAGCATTGCTTGACCTTGCTATACATTCTGATACTGTTGAAGCAATGATTAATCGCTTGATTGCTACACCCGATGAAGCAGTTGCTCAGTTTAAAAAGAAACTCGCCAGTTTAAAGCGATCTCGGCGGTTTATTGATTGGCGCGAAATTGGGCACTTTACGGGTGAATTAGAAAGCTTGTTGGATGATTTACAAGCAAGTGTAAGCGATCCTTTAACGGGGGTAGAGTTGGTTGTAGCATTTTTTGGGACAGACAGTAGTATTTTTGGTCGTTGTGATGATTCTAGCGGTTATGTGGGTAGTGTGTTTGCGCGTGCTCAAGATATTTTTGTTGAATACGCCAAAGCTTGTGATGATAAGAAAAAAATTGCTACATTGTTACTAAAGCTCTGCAAGATAGATGATTATGGCATTCGAGCCGCGTTGGTTGGTTCTGCTTTGGAGTGCGGTTTTTCTGAGTCAATTATTCGCTCGATGATTGCTGAGTTTCAAAAACGGGCTGAGAAAGAAGAAGATGAGTATAAAAAACAGCATCACCTCAGTCTGGTTGAATTTTTGGCAAGACAGGTTAAGGATGCCGCGTTATTTGAAGCGACACGAAAGGCATCACGGAGCGAACTATCAGTAGCCTCTTATCTTGATATTGCACGAGTTTATTTTGAGCAAGGAGATATTAAAACTGCGATATCTCGTTTAAAAAAAATCCCAGAAAAAGAAACATTTCAGGCTAATGAGCGTGATAAATTATGGCTGGAAATTTATAAGCAGCAAGGAGATACCGAAAATTTAACAAGGTTACTTTATCAGCGCTTTCAACACTATCATTCTGTTGATAGGCTGAAAGCACTATTAGATGTAGTAGGTGATGAAGAACGGGATGGAGTACTTACTAAGGAAATTGCATCAATTTTTAAACAAGCTGAATTAAATAGGTCGGATGCTAATTTTTTAATTGCGATTGGCAATATTGACGATGCCGAGTCTTATCTTTTAAAACATGCGGATAAAATAGATGGTGATTATTATGACAGCTCGCTTTCATTGGCAAAAGCAATGGAAGCTGAAAACCGTATGCTTATTGCAAGTTTGATTTATCGTAATTTACTACAATCAATTTTGGCTCGCGGATACAGTAAGGCCTATTCACATGGTGTTCGTTATTTAAAAAAGCTGGATAAATTAACAAGCTTTATTGAAGACTGGAAAGGGTTTGATAGTCACGATAAGTTTAAAGGTGATATTTATCAATTACATGGACGCAAGATAAGTTTTTGGTCTAAATATGAGACGGGTCGTTAATGACTTTCCTTAATAATGCACTAGGAATATCTTAATTATCAGAGTAAAAAGGTGTTAGTTGGTAGCAGAAATGTCTATATTGATTAAACAGTAGTAAATCCAAACCATTGGTCAAGTAATTGGTGCGCGTCGTCTATTCCAGTTTTTTTCAACGATGAAAAAAGCTGTAACGTGACGCTTACATCAATATCTGACAATTCTCTTTGTACTTTGAGCAAGGTGTTTTTTGCTGCGCCATAATTCAATTTATCAGCTTTAGTTAAAAGGATATGTAAAGGTAATTTGGTATGTTCACACCATTCGATCATTTGCATATCAAAATCGGTTAAAGGATGGCGAATATCCACCATTAAAATAATACCGCATAAGGCATTGCGCTTATGAAGATAATCCTCCATCATTTTGTGCCATTGCTTTTTAACAGCCAAAGGAACTTTTGCATAACCATAACCGGGTAAATCAACAATTTTTCGTTCTGAATCAATTTCAAAAAAATTAAGTAATTGCGTTCTGCCAGGTGTTTTACTAATCCGAGCAAGGCTATTTTGTCGGGTTAAAGTATTAATGGCACTTGATTTTCCAGCATTAGAGCGGCCAGCAAAAGCCACCTCTTTGCCTTGGTCTTGTGGTGCTTCGCTAAGCTTTGATGCACTTAGCATGAATTTGGTTTTATGGTAAACAGAATTCATTGAGATCTCGCGTGGATAGGATAATTAGAGTAGAATCCAGCTATTATAATAAATATGATAAATTAATCTGTTTTTAATTAAACATTTACTTTACAGGGGAATCTGATGATAAAAAAACTGTTGGCTCTTTCAATTTCTCTCGCATTTTCAGCTGTTCCGGTTGTTGTTCAGGCTGGAGGAGATATGGCTGAAGGAAAGGTTAAGGCTGCAAATTGTGCGAGTTGTCATGGTGAAGATGGGAATAGTATGATGGGAAACTTTCCTAAATTAGCAGGGCAGCATGCAAGTTATCTAGTTAAGCAATTGAACGCTTTTAAAGATAATACTAGAAATGCACCGATGATGGCACCCTTGGCTATGGGATTAGATGATGGAGATATGGAAGATCTAGCAGCTTTTTACGCTTCTCAAAAAACATCTTCAAATCAAATGCCTGTTATATTTTCTGATGACGATGATGATGATGACGAAGAGGCAGAGGGAGAGGCAGAAAGTTCTGAAGATACAGAGGCTGAAGTCAAAAATTTGATTTCTTTAGGGGGTGACTTATATCGTAATGGTAACCTTAAGAGTGAGGTTTCAGCTTGTATCGCTTGTCATGGGCCAAAAGGAGCAGGAAATAAGCCCGCTTCATTTCCTGCTGTTCGTGGTCAGCATGCTGATTATTTAATAAAATCATTGACTGATTTTAAAAAAGGTACACGTAATGAAAGCTCAGATAATATGATGCATATGATTGCGAAGAAAATGACAGATAAGGAAATTCAAGCAGTTTCTTATCATATTTCTATGATGAAATAAATTAGTAGGTTCTATTGCCATAGGGTAATGTCCCTATGGCAATAGAACTATTAAAAAAGTGGGTGGGCACTACCTGCTTAATCTGCTATAAATCCCATGTCGATAACAGGGATAGTATCCCTTCTTTTTATTGTCTATTTCTGTATCTCTGCAGGAAAACCCCTATATTTGAAAATGAATAAAAACGTGCTGATTACTGGCGCAGCCAGGCGTATAGGTGAGTCATGTGCAAGACTCTTGCATAGTGAAGGCTGTAATATAATTCTTCATTATCGATCATCAAAGCAAGGTGCCCTTAGGATTTTTAAGGAACTTAATGAAATCAGGTCTGATTCTGTTAGATTGGTTCAAGCTGATTTGATGAAGATAAGTGAGTTGTCAATGCTAGCCCAAAAAGCTGAATCAATTTGGGATGGATTGGATATTCTCATTAATAATGCATCAGCATTTTATCCTCAGCCAGTTGACGAGGTTTTGGAAAATAATTGGGATGAATTATTGGGCTGCAACCTAAAGGCTCCATTTTTTTTATCACAAGCGTTGTCAGAGACTTTGCTGGAAAATAAGGGTTGCATCATTAATATTATTGATATTCATGCAGAGCGAGGGCTAAAGGGATATCCTGTATACAGTATTTCTAAAGCAGGCTTGGTTGCTATGACTAAAGTTTTAGCCAAAGAATTAGCGCCAGAAATAAGGGTTAATGGTGTTTCCCCTGGTGCTATTTTGTGGCCAGAAAAAAATTGTTCTAAGTCAGAAAAAAATGAAATTCTGCAAAGGGTTGCGTTAAAACGAAGTGGAGAGCCTGAAGATATTGCAAAAGCAGTTCGTTTTTTGGTAGAAGATGCAAATTATATGACAGGGCAAATTCTTACTGTAGATGGAGGGCGAACTTTATATTGTTAAAACTTAATTAATCGAAACTGTTGGGTTAACGAAGTTTTATTTGTTCTAGATTGGTTTTGTCGAACTCATTCCAGAGCTGAGCATAGCTTTTATGACTGATGGGGTGTAGAAAGTTGGGGGCTATTTCTGCTAGGGGTTCAAGCACAAAAGCATAGCGCTCTATTTCATCACGAGGGATTTGTAATCGACCATCGTTAATAATTAGGTCGCCATAAATGATCAAATCTAAGTCTAGTGTTCTTGCTGCATATTTTCTGCTATCCCGTGTTCTTCCATGGTCTAGTTCAATTAACCTGAGTATTTTAGCTACAGATTTGGCATCTAATAAGGAATCAAATTGTACGATTAGGTTATGAAAATCATCTCCCTCAAAGCCAACTGCCTCTGTTTTATAAGTGTCTGATATTATTATATTTTTGAATTGTTTTTTTAATGCGTTCAGACTGGAGGGGACATGAACCTCTTTGTCAATATTGCTGCCTATACTAATAAAGCCCGTCGTCATAAGTTACTTTGTTCCTCGCTCAATAATAATACCCACGTCTTTTGCTCGACTTATAGCACCTATTTTATTCAGTGTTATTTTTACCCATGGAGTATTAAATTCGGTTAATAGAACTTTAGAAATTTCTTCAATTAATTTTTCAACTAAAAAGTAATTGCTTTGTTCCACAAAAGAAACGATACGTTCGGAAACTGATTTATAGTCAAGCGTATGTTGAATATCATCGGTTTCGGCAGCTTTTTTTATATCAAAAGCCATTTCAATATCTAGGATAATAGTTTGTTTTGTTTCTCGCTCCCAATCATAGATGCCTATGATAGCTGACGCTTCTAAGTTGCCTAAAAAAATTATATCCATTAGGTTTTCCGGTTAAAATGACTTATTAAAAGTACTGGTTCTTTGCCAATGAGGCACTAGTATCAGGGAAAAGTATCTGCCGTACAAGTTTTGATTAAGAGAGAATAAAATGATTGAGTGGTTGTTAGTGCCTGTTGCATATTTAATAGGGTCAGTATCCAGTGCTATTATTGTTTGCCATTTGATGGGATTGGATGATCCTAGGGAACAAGGCTCAGGGAATCCTGGGGCAACAAATGTAATGAGGATTGGCGGCAAAAAAGCAGCAGCTATTACTTTGGTGGGAGATGCTTTAAAAGGGTTGATCCCCGTATTGATTTCTAAATCATTAGGCGTTGATACGATCCTTTTATCTTTAATTGTATTTGCTGCCTTTTTAGGGCACTTATACCCCGTTTTTTTTGGATTTAAAGGAGGGAAAGGTGTTGCTACAACACTTGGTGTGACTCTTGGTGTTAATTGGTTATTGGGCTGTACGGTTGCCGCAACATGGTTTGCTGTTTACAAAATCAGTAAAATTTCATCATTATCAGCATTAGTAGCGGCAGTATTAACTCCTCTTTATGTCTGGTTAATAGTGGGCGATATAAATTTGTTAGCAATTTTTATTGTAATTTCAGTGGTTTTATTGTGGAGACATAAGAGTAATATTCGAAGATTACTGAGTGGTGAAGAGGCCTAGGGCTGACTTCGTTACAAAAATATTTTTCTACATCCCTTTCAGTAGAATGATAATCAGCTATATATAAAATATAAGCTATAATATGTTAAATAATTAATATTGTTAATGAATACAGTATCTATCTCTATCGTTTTATTTAAGCCAAAAAAAATGGTATTTATTTCTGTTCTTGAGAGCTTGGTGATAGCAATCGAGAAGTTGAATGATAAGGTTCTACTTATTATTCTTGATAATAGTGTAGAAAAGGGAATAGAAAACTTTGAGCTGTTAGCTCAAACTATTTGGCCAGATCCTCTAAAATTTATTCATTCACCTAAAAACCTAGGCTATGCAATAGGCCATAACAAAGCAATAGAAGAGAGTCAGTGTGAATATCATTTAATTTTGAACCCTGATGTGATATTGGACTCTTATGCATTAATCTCTGCTTTAGACTATTTGAAGAAAAATCCTAAAGTTGTTTTAGTCTCCCCCTATGCTTGTTCAGAGGATGGAAAGCGACAATATCTTTGTAAATCTTACCCATCTGTTTTTGTTTTATTTATACGTGGGTTTGCACCATTATGGTGTCAGAATTATTTTTCGAAGAAGTTGGCTGAATATGAATTGAACGGAAAAACTGAACAACAAGACTTTTTAGAGGTTCCCATTGCTAGTGGCTGTTTTATGTTTTTAAGGAAAAAACAATTTGATGCAGTGGGAGGCTTTTCGGAAAAATTTTTTCTCTATTTTGAAGATTTTGATTTATCAATTAAGCTACGACAGCTTGGTAAAATAGCTTATGTTCCAAAAGTAAAAATTGTGCATTTTGGTGGTCAAGCGGCTCAAAAAGGCGCAGATCATATTTTATTGTTTGGACGGTCTATGTGTTCTTTTTTCAATAAACATGGCTGGAGCTTGTATTAGTCAGTTAGTATTGAAACAAATTATTTGGCAATAAGTTTTTGTTCTGTATGTTTTAACCATTCAGTGCTGTGGAAAGCTTATTGATCGTTTTTATTTTCAGGCAACAGCTTAGACACTTTTGTATTAAATACTTTTATGCGTTATCAAAACTTTATTGAAGCACTTGTTGATCAGCAATCTTTACGCGAAAATGACTTGAATAAAGTTAATAAAATTAAAGATCAAATGCAAGAGACAACGCTACCATTACTGTTAGTAAAACTAGGGTTGTGTTCAGAAAAAAATGTTGCCCAAGCTTTAGCTGAAACATCTAGCTTTGATCTTGTAAATGTTGAAGATTATCCCGAGACTCCATTTCTACCCGAAGAAGTTTCTTTGCGGTTTTTAAAAGAAAACCATGTGGTAAGCCTTGCAGCAAAGGACGATGAAATTACTGTTGCTGTGATGGATCCTGAAAATATATTTATCGCACAATCTTTAAGTTTAATGTGTGGTACAACAATTAACGTAAAGGTAGGCGTTTTATCTGATATTGATAAAGCATTAGAACGGCAGTATGGTGATGGTAAGTCTCAAATGGGGCAAATCACTGATAATTTAGTGGGCGATGAATCATTAGATGATATTGAGCATTTAAAAGATTTAGCGAGTGAAGCGCCTGTTATTCGTATGGTTAACCTTGTTTTTCAACGAGCACTAGAAAATAAGGCATCAGATATTCATATCGAGCCATTTGAAGACTCATTAATTATACGTTTGCGTATAGATGGCGTGTTGCAACAGATAGAGGGGCCGTCTGCTAGTGCGACAGCAGCGGTGATTTCTAGAATAAAATTAATGGCTAAATTGAATATTGCTGAGAGGCGTCTGCCCCAGGATGGCCGAATCAAAATACAAATGCAAGGTAAGGAGATAGACTTACGTGTTTCTACCACACCAACCATGTATGGAGAAAGTGTCGTTATCCGTTTATTAGATAAAGAAAACATTATTTTTGAATTTGATTCTTTAGGATTTGAACCAGAAAATCAGCAAAAATTTATTGAAGTATTATCGAAGCCTCATGGAATTATATTAATAACGGGGCCAACTGGAAGTGGTAAGTCAACCACCTTGTACACTGCGTTAAGTCATCTAAACACTCCGGGTAAAAAAATTATTACCATTGAAGATCCTGTGGAGTATCAACTTAATGGTGTCAATCAAATTCAAGCTAAGCCTAAAATCGGATTAACTTTTAGTAGTGCTTTACGGTCTATTGTTAGACAAGATCCTGATATTATTATGATTGGGGAAATGCGAGATTTAGAAACAGCAAAAATAGCTGTTCAATCAGCATTAACGGGTCATTTGGTCTTATCAACGCTACATACAAATGATGCGGCAGGTGCGCTTGCTAGGTTGTTAGACATGGGGCTGGATGATTATCTATTAACCTCAACCGTTAATGGTGTACTGGCTCAGCGATTAGTTAGAAAACTATGTATGCATTGCCGGCAACCTTATCAGCCTTTACCTGAGGTAGTTGAAGAAAAAGGGTTGTCTAGGTTTGTAGTCAATGATAAGTTAACTCTATATAAATCAGTGGGTTGCAATGAATGCGGGGGTATTGGCTACAGTGGTCGAATGGCAATTATTGAATTTTTAGTTATGAATGATGCACTAAGAAAAATGGTAATGGAACATAAAGAATCCGGCTTAATTCAGGAACAAGCAGTTAAAGATGGAATGTTAACCCTTTATCATGATGGTTTGGCTAAGGCGGCAAAAGGACAAACGACTTTAGATGAAGTTCTACGTGTAACGACGGAAGCCTAAAGTGATTATATTTGCTTATAAAGCGGTTAATCAAGATGGTGATGTACAGGAAGGTACTAAGGAAGCCAAAGACGAGGCTGCCGTAGTAAGGCAATTACAGGAAGATGGCTTAATCCCTCTTAATGTATCTCCGGCGAGTTTAAAAACATCTTATTTGTTTTCGTTAAAAAAAACGAAAGATAGTTTGTCTCAAAAAGAAATTGCCTTGTTTACTAAAGAACTTGCCACACTTTTGCAAGCAGGCTTGCCCTTAGATAGATCACTTGTTGTATTAATGGATCTGATTGAAGAAGACTCTAAAATTCATCTTTTGATTAAAAATGTATTACAGCAAGTCAAAGGAGGAGCCAACTTGGCTGATGCATTACAGTCAGAATCTGATGCTTTTTCTCGTTTTTATATTAATATGTTGCGAGCAGGAGAAGCAGGCGGGAGTGTTGATGTCGTACTGGGACAGTTATCAGAATATCTAGAAAAATCAAAAGAACTTAAAGATACGGTGAATACCGCACTAATATACCCCGCTATTCTAGTTATAATGGCGATGGGGTCAGTTTTTTTATTACTGACCTTTGTTGTTCCTCAGTTTATGGAAATGTTTGAAAGTGCAGGAAAAGAATTGCCTCTTTCTACTCAGATTGTAGTGGGTGCTGCAGAATGGCTGCAAAGCTACTGGTGGATTTTATTGATTTTAGGCAGTGCGACATTTTTTATTATGCGCTATGAGCTAAGTATTGGTCCGCGAAAAAAACAATGGGATGGAATAATTTTGTCTATTCCATTATTTGGTGAAATTATAAGGAATATGAGTACAACAAATTTTACTCGTACTTTAGGAACCTTATTGACAAATGGTGTTCCCATATTAACAGCACTAGGTATTGTTAAAGGGACGCTAAGTAATCTTGTTTTAGTCGATGCATTATCGTCAGCAGAAGAAAACTTAAAGCAAGGTAAAGATATGTCTAGTGCTTTAATCGAATCTGGCGAATTCCCTAAAATGGCAACTCAAATGATAAAAATGGGTGAAGAAACAGGGAAAATGGAAGAAATGCTAGAAAGAACTGCAAATACTTATGATAAACAGCTTAAAATAACAATTGAACGAATGCTTGCTATGATGGAGCCAATTTTAATTGTCACTTTAGGATTGTTAATTGCAGGGATTATTATTTCTATTCTATCTGCAATTTTAAGTGTTAATGATTTGGCGTTTTAATATTATTTAAAAAAATGAGAGTTGAAATGAACAAGAATAAAAATAAAAGGCAACAAGGTTTTACATTAATTGAGCTTTTAGTTGTTTTGGCTATTATTGGGCTTTTAGCTGGATTGGTTGGCCCTCAAGTAATGAAGCATTTAGGGGGGGCAAAAACAAAAGCTGCTAGAGTACAAATTGAAGATTTAGCTGGCGCGTTGGATATGTATAAAATGGATGTTGGTCGATACCCTTCTTCTGAAGAAGGATTACAGTCTTTAGTTGAAAAACCTGCTAATGCCCGTTCTTGGAATGGGCCTTATTTACGTAAGAATAAAATACCTCAAGATCCTTGGATATATGATTATCACTATGTTTCTCCTGGTGAACATGGTCGTTTTGATTTGTTTTCTTTAGGTTCAGACAATGCAGCTGGTGGCGAAGGAGAAGATATGGATATTAATAGTTGGGAATAAAATATAGGGATACTTCAAAAAGACAGAGGTGTAATGAATTTGAATTTACAGTGAAAATAAAAGGATTTACACTCATTGAACTATTAGTTGTGATGGTCATTGTTGGAATAATGGTTGTCGCTGTAGGTTCAAATATAGGTTCAGGGAATGAGTCCACTGTTTTAAATGGTGCGGCAAGAGAAATTGCATCAGCTCTTAGATATGCTCGTGGGCATGCAATGACACATAGAAAAGAAAGTGCTTTTCAATTTGATTTGGAAGAAAATTTATATCAGGTGACAGGTAAAGATAAAGAATATAAATTATCTAATGATATTGAAGTAACTTTAGACGTTGCTCAATCACAATCTCAAAATAACAGCCAAGGAGCAATACGCTTTTTTCCAGATGGATCCTCAACAGGAGGAAGAGTGACATTAGAAATTGCAGAAAATAAACGTCAGTTAGATGTTAATTGGCTTACTGGGCAAGTGGAAATAAGTGAACACTAAACTATATTCTCAAAAAGGCTTCTCTTTATTAGAAATTTTAATTGCATTTTCTATTTTGGCTTTATCGTTAGGTGTTTTATTAAATATATTTTCTGGTGGACTTAGAAGAGCTGTTATTTCAGATGAATATCAACAAGCAATAACTATTGCACAGTCTATACTTTCAAAAGCAGGTATAGAAGAAGAGTTACAAGATGGAGAAACACATGGAGAAGAACTAGAAAAATATCAATGGACTCAATTAATTCAGGCATTTGAAGTGGATGGAATGGAGCCTGAAACAACAGGTATTTTTCCTTATCATGTGACAGTAACCGTTGAATGGGAGGCAGGTGAGAATAATAGACATGTTGAGCTAGTCACTCTTAAGTTATCAGGCGAAAAAAATGAGAAGTAAACCCAACGGGTTTACGCTTATAGAGGTACTCATTGGAATGAGCCTTCTTAGTGTGATGATGCTGTTACTATTCGCGAGTTTAAGGATTTGTGTGCAAAATTGGAATGCAGGAGAGAAAAAAATAACACAGGTAAGCCAAGCGGCTATCGTACAAAATTTTTTTCAAAACAAATTACATTCAACGTTGCCTTTAGAAGCTGATTTTTTTGAGGAAAAACAATTTTCTTTTCAAGGTAATCAAATGCAAATGCAGTTTGTTGCTCCAATGGCTGCCAGTGTGGGTCGATTGGGTGTGCAATTGTTTACACTTAGTCTAGAAGAAGGAACAGATGACACTGGCTCCGAATTAAAAGTAAATATTAGGCCTTTTTTTCCTAAAAGTGAAGATGAAAGTGAGGAATGGGAAGAAGAAAGCATTGTTATCTTAAAAAACATACAAGACCTTCGGTTTTCATATTATGGGTCGGACGAGGATATTAGTGATGCAGAATGGCAAGAAGAATGGATAGAAAAATCTAATTTACCTAAATTGGTAAGTATTGATATAGAGCTGACAAATGGTGAAATTTGGCCTCAAGTTGTTGTTGCTTTAAAAATTGATGGTATAAATGCTAATAATAATGGTCAAGATGATTTATTTGGTATAGAAAATGGAAGATTTCTGGGGCAATGAAAAAAGATAAGGGATTAGCTTTAATAATTGTATTGTGGGTGATTACTTTATTAATTATTATGGCGAGCAGTTTCTCTTTAACAATACAACGAGAAGCCGTTATTATTTCTGGACTGAAGGAAAAAGCAGAAGCCTCTGCTATAGCAGAGGCAGGTATCCATTATGCAATTTTAAAATTATTGCATAATGATAAAGAACAGCAATGGCAAGCATTTAATTCTTTATACGAAATAAGTTATAACGAAAGAAGAGTTCGTATTCAAATATCTGATGAATCAGGAAAAATAGCAATTAATCAAGTAAAAAAAGAACAATTATTAAGTGTATTTGAATCTATTAATGTTGAAGAATCAATAGCAGAGAGCTTAAGTGACGCGATTATAGATTGGCGTGATAGTGATGATGTTGTTACAGAAAATGGGGCAGAACTAGAGGAGTATGAAACGGCAGGGCTAAAATATGGTCCAAGAAATGCCGCTTTTTCCAATATTGAAGAAATACAAATGGTTTTAGGTATGACAGCTGATATATATAAAAAAATGGAAAATATAATAAGTATTTATACACAAAAACCACAAATAAACCCTGCTAGTGCATCCAGAGAGCTGCTGTTAACTTTACCTGATGTCGATGAAGAAATGGTTGATGATTATATGAAGCAGCGGGTAGAAAACGAACAGAACTCAGAAAATGTGAGCCAGCCAAGCTGGTTTACAGGCAATGCAACTAAAAGTGATGTCTTTATGATTGTTGCTGAGGCGATGATAGATGAAAATATTACTCAACAAATAATGGCTATTATTAAAAAAGGTAATTCAACTGATAATCTACCCTTTAAAATTTTAAAATGGACAAAAGACTATCAGCTCCCATCACTTTTTTTATCTGAAAATGATGAGTGGGTTATAAATTAACATGATAAATCTAAATGGTGATATAGATTTATCACGCTTTTTTACTTGGTGGGGACAAGAATTAAAATTTTTGTTACCTAAAAAAATGCGAGAGTCTTTCTCAGGAGGTAAAGGCTTTCTTGTTGTTGAAGCGAGTGGAGATAAAGTTAAAGTAAGTTATGTTAAACAAGAACAAGAAGAAGTATTGGGTGAATTTGAACATAATGCTTTAGCGAAAGAAGAAATACAAAATATTATTGATAGTAGTACAAAATATAAAGAGGCTGATATTGTTTTACGAGTACCTGAAAACTTATCCGTAAAGCAAGATATATTTTTACCTGCTGCTGCAGAAGCAAATATACAACAAGCATTGACTTATGAGATTGATAAATATACGCCTTTCAATAAAGACCAAGTTTATTTTGACACTATTAAATTAGAGAAAGAGAACAAATCAACGCAGATTCACTTACTTTTAATTTTAGTCAAAAAAAGTACGCTAGATGAAATGTATCAAAGAAGTTTGGATTTAGGCTTAGTTCCTTACTTTTCAGACTCAGCTGCTCAAACTGTCGTTTCAGGTGATTTACATAGTAAATATAATTTATTACCTAGCAATTTATGTCAAAAAAGAGATAAAACACCTTTTTTTATTATGTTAGGTAGTCTATTTCTTACTTGTGCTTTATTAGCTTTTTTACTATTTTATCCATTATATAAACTAGAAGGTGGTCTAGATAAAGTTAAGCATCATCGTCGATTAGTGGAAAAAGAAGCAATGATAATAGATGAATCTAAAAAAGGAATAGATTATTTATATTTAGCGACACAAAAAGTTATTGATAAGCAGAATGAACTTCCCCCAATGATTGACATAATTAATACTGCAAGTCGGGTTTTAAAAGATGATACATGGGTCTCACAATTTCGATTTGTTAATAAGTCATTGCAGATAACAGGGCAGTCAGGAAGTGCATCAAGTTTAATTGAGTCTTTGGAGAAAACAACTATATTTCATAATGCTAAATTTATTTCTCCTGTGACAAAAGATAATAGATCCGGGAAGGAAAGATTTAAGATTTCAACAGAAATAGTAAACAAACAACGTGATGCAGAAGCTGAATAAAACGCAAGAAAGGTGGGTAGCTGTAGGCTTATTATTCAGCATAATCATTATTATATGTGCTGTTATTTTTTTACCTTGGTACAGCGCTATGAAAGAAACATTAGATAAAGTTGATGATCAGGTCTATCAAATTCAGCGTTATCAGCGTGTTATTGCAAGCCGAGATGAAGTGTTAAGTGAAGTTGAAAAAGGACGTACAAAAATAAATGCATTAGGTTATTTTTTTACACAAAATACTTATTCATTAGCAGCCGCTGAATTACAAAAAAGAATAAAAGGAATGGTTGAACGTGCCGGAGGAGATATTAGTAGCACACAAGTATTACCTCATAAAGAGCAAGATGAATTAATACGCATAGCAGTAAAAGTCAGATTGATAGGTGATATGGAAATGCTTAGAGGTCTTTTGTTTGAAGTATCGGCAGAAAAGCCCTTAATGAGTATAGAAGATATAACGATCATACCTAAACGTGGAAAGCGTAACAGAAAAACACGTGAAATTGAAGAAACCGGGTTGTTGACAGTAACCTTAGAAGTATCAAGCTATATGAGGAAAAAAAGTGATAACGCAGGGTAAATGGGAATATTCCGTAACATTTTTATTTATAGGTTGTATTGTCATCTTGATTATTTTAATGGCTGTTCAATATGGAATTGGAACAAAATATCGCACTGAGCTTATTGAAAAATTAAGCTCATCAGAAAGTATGGGATTTACAATGCAAGAGATTCCTGATTATCAGTTTAGTAAACAACAGATAGGTCATTTTCATGACATTGTAGAAAGACCTTTGTTTTTTAAAGCACGTCAACCCATAACACCTGTTGACGATGAATTAACAGATACCACTGCTTCAGAAAAACTTGATTTTATTTTGACAGGAGTTATCAATTCTCCTAAAGGTATTTATTGTTTATTACAAAATCTAAAAGCCCAAGAAAATAAAGATAAATTTAAACGGTTAGAACAAGGTGATGAGATTGATGGGTGGGTGATTCAAGAAATACATGCCGATCATGTGATTATTTCTGGTGATGGAAAAACGGAAGAAATAAAATTGGCGAAACCACGCCTAAAAAGTCGGGTACCATCACACTTCAAAAAAAGGCTACAAGCCGCGCATAGAAAGTTATCAAGTCATAAGCCCAGAATTGAACCACCAAAAGAAAGACATAACCCTTTTAAATTGAAAACACAAAATAGACTGTAACAATGAAATATTATAAAAATCACACCAATCTTCTCGGCTTGATAGTTGTTAGTAGTATTTCATTAACGGCTTGCGACTATTTACATATTGGCCCTAAATTAGGTATAAAAATACCAATTGAAGAAAGGAAAAATGAAGACTATAGCAAACAAGACAAAGAGATTGGTGATCAAGAAGTGTCTAAGTTTGCGCAATTAGATAATAAGGAAGATCTTGATGCTGCAAAGAAAAGTTTAGAAAACCAGAATTTTGTAGGTAAAGGCAAGTTTGTCTCTCAACAGAAAGGCAAAAGATCTTCTGCTTTAGCAGGGGAAGGTAAGTATTCTTTAAATTTTGACGCCGCTGATCTTGGAGAAGTGAGCAAAATTATCTTAACCGATATGTTGCAAGAAAACTATTTGATGAGTCCAAAAGTAGGGGGGACAGTCACCTTACAAACAACAAAACCTTTACATAGAGAAGAACTCTTACCTACATTAGAAATGTTATTAAGGGTTAATGGTGCTGTCTTGATTAAACGAGATGGAATCTATCGTATTGAAGCGGATGGAGATAGCTTACAAATTGCAAATACATCGGGCACAAACGGTAAAAAAATAAAAGCAGGGTATCAAATAAAAGTAATACCGCTGCAATATGTTGGCGCAGCTGATATGGCAGAAATTGTTACCCCAATGTTACCCAATAAAGCGGTTGTTAAAGTTGACCCGGCTCGTAATATACTGTTAGTGGCAGGAACACAGAATGAATTAAGAAAAATTCTTGATCTTGTAAATACTTTTGATGTTAATTTTATAGAAAGTATGTCTTTTGGTTTATATCCTTTAGAAAATACGGATGTTGCAAATACAGTCACTGAGATTGAACAAGTCTTTAATAAAGGTGAAAAAAATCCACTGTCAGGAATGCTTCGATTTATACCTATAAAACATCTTAATGCAATTTTAGTGGTGACTCAGCAAAAAGCTTATTTAAAAGAAGCCGAAAAATGGATTGGAAGGTTAGATCAAGAAAGCATTGGCGTGGGAGAGGGTGGCGTCATTGTTTATAAAGTACAGCATGTTGATGCTGTTGAGTTAGCCTCTACCTTATCTAGCGTTATTAGTGGCGTAGCATCATCGACAAATAAGGCACCTTCAGTCGCACCTGGGCAACAAGTTACATCGATTACCAATAAAAGAAAAAAACCTCCTGTAAGTAACCGAAATAGAGGTAATAAAAGTTCTGGCCAGGCAAATTCAGCATTAGAAGGTGTTAATGTTATTGCTGATGAGGCCAATAATGCTTTAATTATTACCGCACAACCCCAGCAGTATCGAATGTTGCGTAAAATAATAAAGCAGTTGGATATAATGCCTTTACAAGTATTGGTTGATGCAATGATTGTTTCTGTAACGTTAACTGATGACCTCCAATATGGTATGCAATGGAAATTTAAAAATAGACTTGGTTCTGATATTAGCGGTGAGGGGCAAAATATTTTAAATGGAGAAAAACCGGTAGGGTTAGGGGTAGTAACTAAGGCGGCAGATTTTGCATTAAATGGTTTTTCTTACGGTTTAGTTGGTACAGATTTAGGAGTCAAAGCAACATTTAATGTTTTAGCAAAGGATAATAAAATTAATGTTATTTCTACCCCTTCTATTATGGTGTTAAATAATCATGAGTCAACTATTAACGTAGGGCTTGAAGTGCCTTCTAGAGGTGCAGAAACTACAAATATTAATGGTGGAGCGAATCTTAATACGAGTCCTATAGAAAGAATTGAAACAGGGGTGACATTAACTGTAAAACCCAGGGTGAATGCTAACGGAATGGTGATAATGGAGATAGAGCAGAAGGTTAATGAGGTTGTTCAGGATCCTAAAGCAGGGTCAAAAATTGATTCTCCGACTATATTAAAGAGAGAAATTACTAGTTCTGTTGCTGTAGACAGTGGTGAAAGTGTAGTTTTGGGTGGTTTGATGAATGAAACGCACTCCTATGTCAATGAGGGAATACCTTTGTTGAAGGATATTCCTTACTTAGGATGGGTATTCGGGGCGCAGGGGAAAAAAGTAATAAAAGAAGAATTGATGGTTATAATTACTCCTCGTGTCGTACAAGATAAACTTGATGCGAGGAAGGTAACAGATGAATTTAAACGTAAGTTATCAGGGATTTTTTATGAGCAAGGTACTTACAAGCATAAATGGAATGAAGTAAAGAGGGATTCTAAAGGCCTTAAAATTAAAGAGGATAACAATACGTCCATTTTAAATGAAACGGGTGGTTCTTCTGCAACAGAAAGAATGAACAAAAGACCTGCCTCATTTTATCCATAAAACGGGTGAATAAGTCGTCGTCTGAATTTAGCTTCAGGCGGCGACTTTAAAACATTTGGTGTTTATTCAATATTTTTAGAATGGAGGGTTGCTAAAGAACCTTTCCATCTCGGCATTATCCGAACAGTTACCTCGACAATTCATCCTCTGTGTTTTATGTAATTTATTAAGATAATTAACACAGATTAGCGGAAATGGGTTCCTTTGATTGCTTCATTTTAGATATTATTTATACGATTTTCCTGTTCAAGTAACTCTTCTATTTCCATCCATTCCATTTCAGCCAACTCTAAGGCGTTATCAACCTCAACTTTATTGGCGAGCAATTTTTTTAGGTTCTCTTTTTGGGCATCTTGATAAATATCTGGGTTTGCTAATTGCTGTTCTAAGGTTTTTTGTTCAGTATGATATTTTTCTACCGCTTGCTCTGTTTTTTTGAGTTTGTTGAGTAATGGCTTTAACTGTTTTCGTCTTTCTGCATCTTGCTTTCGTTGTTCTTTTTTTGAAACGCCTGTGTTAATGACTTGATTGTTATCTGTTGTTTCTGATGAAGGTTTTTTTTGTTCTGATAACCAATTTCGATAATCATCAAGGTCTCCATTAAAGGGTTTTGCCGTGCCGTCTGCCACGATAAAAAGCTGGTCTGTGACGGAGCGTAATAAATGACGGTCATGAGAGACTACAACAATAGCCCCCTGGTATTCTTGTAATGCCATGCTTAGGGCATGACGCATTTCTAAGTCTAAGTGGTTAGTTGGCTCATCTAAGAGCAATAGGTTAGGGTTTTGGTAAACTAAAAGTGCAAGAACTAATCGAGCTTTTTCTCCTCCAGAAAAAGGTTTCACTATCTCTGTTACTTTATCCCCTCTAAAGTCGAACCCTCCTAAGAAGTTACGTAACTCTTTTTCTGTAGCGCGTTTATCTAATTGCTGAAGATGCCATAAAGGACATTCATCTAGTCTTAGTTGCTCTAATTGGTGTTGGGCAAAATACCCTACTTTTAACACTTCTGCGAGTTGAACTTTGCCTCGTAAGGGTTGCATATCAGAAGCGAGTACTTTTATTAAACTTGATTTACCCGCTCCATTAGGCCCTAAAAGACCAATTCTATCTCCCGGTGTAATGGATAAACTAAGTTTATTAATAATCACTTTATCGCCATATCCAATATCAGCTTCTTCAATTTGAAGGAGAGGGTTGGGCATTTTTTCGGGTGCAGGAAAACTAAAGTTAAAAGGGGAGTCTACATGTGCCTGTGAAATGACTTCCATGCGTTCTAAGGCTTTAATTCTACTTTGTGCTTGTCTTGCTTTGGTTGCTTGGGCTTTAAAGCGAGTAATAAAGCTTTGAATGTGGTCAATCTCTCTTTGTTGTTTTATAAAAGCAGCTTGTTGTTGAGATAATTTTTCTGCACGCATTTTTTCAAAGGCAGAATAATTTCCTGTATAGATGATGGCCTTGTTTTGTTCAATATGAATGATATGATCAGTAATTGAATCAAGAAAATCTCTGTCATGAGATATTAATAGTAAAGTGCCAGAGTATTTACATAGCCAATCTTGTAACCAGATAACGGCATCTAAATCTAAATGGTTTGTTGGTTCATCTAATAATAAAACATCAGAACGACACATCAGTGCTTGCGCTAGGTTTAGCCGCATGCGCCAGCCACCGGAAAATGATTTTACAGGGTCATGTTCTTGTTCAGTTGAAAAACCTAGCCCATTCATTAATCGTGAAGCACGAGCTTGAGCGGTATAACCATCAATATGATCCAAACTGCTGTGCAATTCAGCAAGTTTTAAACCATCATTTTCTTGTTCTGCGTTGAGGAGTTGTTGCTGTAATTGGCGTAACTCCTTGTCTCCATCAATAACATATTCTATTGCGGCACAATTTTCTGCAGGTGTTTCTTGTGCTACATGGGCGATTTCTAATCCGGGTGGCATAGAAAAGTCACCTTCATCTACATGGAGTTGGTTTAACAGCATTGCGAATAAGCTAGATTTACCCGTGCCGTTTGCACCTGTTAATCCAACATTCTGTCCTTTATGAATGGTAAATGAGGTGTCGCTAAAAAGCACGCGAGCTCCTCGGCGTAGCGAAATATTTTTAAAATTTAGCATTTAAAGATAAGTTATACTTTAAGGATAATATAAGCCGTTAGGCAATCGTTTTAAGTATACAGTGTGTTGATGAAAAGAAAACTAGGAAAACCTCGCCATCCTTTGTTTAAGCCACAGGATAGATACTATGTTAATCAACAAAGAAAATGGTGGTTTTTTACAGTCGATAAAATTAGTGGCCCCTATGCGAATAAGGGGGTGTGTGTGGATGCTTGTCGGTATTATATTCAGAAAAGGGATGGCGTGTTGTGATTAGTTGTTCTATCTGTGCTTAAGTCAAGTTTTATTCAAGTCGATCAATCATTTCTTCTGCTTGTTTAGAAAACTTTTTCAAGTCACCACTTTTGATTGTTTCAATAGGAATGATAATGGCAGAATCTATACTTATAAAAATATGAACATATTTTTCTAAGTGATCAACCCGTAGCATTTCTTTCCAAGGTGTTTTATGTTTCCCTCCTGGAGATTTTTCGGCTAAGTGATCTTGTTCAATACTTAAGGTATGGACACCAAGAATATCAGCTCTTTCTTTGTCTGTGTAACTTTCAAGGATCTGTCTACGCATGTCCATTTTTATCACGTAGGGTGAGACAATACCCCAACCGAGAGCCAATAGGGCAATATAAGCTGTTGTCATCATGTCTGCATAATAGAAATAGTAAAATAGGCCTATAAGGAGCATAACACCAGGAACAAATAGTCGGTTTTTAATGATATTTTTTTGTAGCTCAAGATTATCTTTAAGTCGTGATTCATTAAAGTGAATTAAATCTTCTTCTCGGAGTTCGTATTCTAGTTGAAACATTTTTCTATTTTAATTAATTATTTTTGTTGGCAGGCTCCTAGTATAAGTTATTTTTTAGTTCATTGATTTGCTTTCCTTAAAATTTTTGTAGAGATAGTTATATGCTTTTGTTTAGCATAGATTATAAAACTGTAATATGATGCAGATATTAATAGACTTATTAGGAATATTATTATGTACCGTCTTTTTGTTTTTAGTTTGGTACTCGTCTCAAGTATCTCAATTGCGGAGCAAAACCAAGAGCCTGCTATTGTCCCTGAACCGCCTGAACTGCCCACGCCAGTACAAAGTGGAGAAGCTCTGGAACCTGATATTACCATTATTCGTAAAGGTAAAAAAATTATTCAGGAGTTCCGTAAGAATGGAGAGCTTTATATGGTAAAAATTAAACCTAAGGTAGGGCCTTCTTATTATTTAATTGATACAAATGGTGATGGTAATTTTGATGTGAAAAAAAATGATTTGGATTCTGGGACAGTTGTTAATCAATGGAAACTCTTTGAGTGGAACTAACAAAGTAGAGGCAAGTCATTATTTTTATCATAGTGAGATAAATAAAAAATAATATGTCTAAATTTTTGCCTGGGATTATTCTTGTCCAACTTATGATAGGCGGACTTATGCTAATGGCGATTAATTGGTCACATGATTTTCAATTGATATTTGTTATCATTGTGATTGCTTTAATCACAGCAGTATTGGTTGCTTTTTGGTTTTCGTCGATTGCGCAAAATATTTCTATTGATGGACAGGCTCACATCGTAGAAAAACACGTGCAAGATAGAGAGAAAATTTTAAAGGAAGCTGAGCGAGAAAAAGTTGAGGTTATAAAAGAACAATCCAAACAACAAAATTTGCATGCGCGTGAACGAGAGAAAATACTTCTAGATGCGGAGAAGGATAAGGCAACTATCGTTGAAGAAAGTTATCGTAAAATAGAAAAAGAAACTAGAAAGATTCATTCTAGAGCTAATTTAAAAGTAGGGCTGGCTTTTTCTGCCACAGTACTTGCGGCGGGAGTCATGATCTTTAGCCAATTAGTAACAATAGGCGTTATGTTTTTGGTTGCATCAGGAAGTGGTTTGGGCGGATATATTATGCGTGCAAGGCATGAGCGTATATCTAGAAAAAAACAATTGGCTTTGACTCATGATGAATGAATATTTAGGATAGCGCGAACTCTAAATTGTCTCGTTTATGATGAGCACTATTTATTGAAACGACTTTATAGTTATTTTTATTATTAATAGGTATTGACGATACATTATTTCGGCCTCCATTTTTCGCTTGATACATTGCTTTATCAGCAATAGCAATCAATTCAGAGTAATTTTTATAGCTTGATTGATACATTGCAATACCAATACTGGCCGTTAATTTGTTAGTTTTGAATTTATTTTTATATTTAATGCCTTTTGCTTCTATTTCTGCACGAATTCTTTCTGCGTATTGTTGTGCTTCTGTTTGCGTACAATCAGGGAGTATAAATATAAATTCTTCTCCTCCATAACGACCAACAAAGTCACCATCTCTAGTGAGTCTACGAAGTATATCCGCAACGATAATTAATGCTTCATCACCTAGTTGGTGTCCGCAATCATCGTTTAGCTTTTTGAAGTGATCGATATCTAAAAAACCAACACTGACTCTCTTTAAATCAGCTTCTTCATTAGAAAATAAATTTTTGAGAAAGTCGGTAATCATGCGTTTGTTTGATAGACCTGTTAAAGAGTCAATTTCGGCTCTATTTTTTTCAAGTTCAAAACATCGGGCATTATATAATGCGGAACCTAATTCTTTTGCTATCGGTGCTATTTGTGGTAATGACTCCGTGGTAAGAGGTGTTTTTGAAAATTTATTATCAGCATATAGAATAGCGCAAAGACGTTTGTTTCTTAGAATGGGGATGGCAATAAATTCTGTGACTCCAATTTGATTAAGAAGACTTCGGTTTTTAAACTCTCTAGTGGAAATAATCGCGGCATGCCTCGTTCTTAAACACGTCAATAAATCTCCAGTTAAGGTGTCGACGTTAATGTCTAAGGATTGATCAAGATGGCTTGTGGGGTCATTTTGAGGCCAGCAATGTTGAGAACGTAAACTACGGTTTTTTGAAGACATACTAAGCATAAAAACACGATCAACATTAAAATTATCATGAATTGCACGTAATGTTTTTGGAATAAATATTTCCGGGTTTAAACTTTGATGTGGAATAGTTAAGCTGGAAAGTAGGCTTATAGGCTTAGTGTTATCTTTTGTATCTATTGGTAAGTGCTGGGTTTTCGAATAATTGTATTGTATGGACGTTTCAATAAGTCTGGCTCGTAATTGATCTAAGGTCGGAAATTGAATGCTATAAAATTGACTGGTTTCTTGCATTTCTTTATCTACATGATGAAATAAAGATTCTATTTCAATGTTTTTTATGTCGATAATATCAGTAACAGTTTTTGGTAATACGGATGGCAGTTCTTGTGAAAAAGAACCTAGACCCTGTATTCCAGCAAGATAATTTGCAAATGAGACGATAGCATTTTCTTGTTTAAATTCTATAGGATTGTCAGAATCGTCATTGTGATTGGCAACGACGGAGGTAATAATTTCAGGAAGTTGTAAATCTAAACAGGTAATGTAACCAATTTGTTCATGGCTAATACCAAAAAAAATCAACTCATTATTTAATGTTGAGTTGGTTATATTGGCATTAGTAGAAATAAATTCGCTATAGCTTAGTTTGCCATGTGATTCTAATACTAACTTACCTATATCGTGCAGTAGACCTGCAGTATATAGGATGTCTGGATCGGGGTGGTTTAGTTTTATTGCAATTTCGCGGCTTAATGTAGCAACAAATAATGAGTGCTGCCAAAAATAAAGTAAATTAAAGCTTTGGCCTGTAGGTCTGGCAATTAATTTATTATAGAACAACAATTTTATTGCTGTATGACGGAGGTTTGAAAATCCGAGTATACTAACAGCTCGTTGTACAGAGTTAATTGGACGAGAGAAGTTGAACTGTGAGGAGTTGACCGTTTTTAAAATTTGGGTGGCTAATGCCGGTTCAGTTTCAATGACTTTTGATAAATCTTGAATATCACTATCTTCATCCGCTGTTAGTTTTAATAACTTAATAGCTGTAACGGGAATGAGCTGTAAAAAATTTGCCTTATTTACTAAGGCGTTGCGTACGCTAGTTCTTAGTTTTTTGATTTGCTGCAGTTCTTTACTCATTTTTACTGTGTTGTAAGTGATGTTTTAGCTTTTACGTGTTATTTTCAATGCCTTAACTTAATAATATACGTATTTTCAGATATTGTTAGATTTTTGTTTATATTTGGTTATGAGAGTATGAAATTTTATGGCAAAGACAAGAAATTTTTTTAAGTCGGTATTAAAATATGAAAGGAAGATAATCACTAGTTATAAATATCAAATAGATATTCAGTCTAAATTGCTACAAAAAATCAAATTAAAGCTACCTAATGAGCTTTCTTCTCACGCTCTATATTGTGTTATATCCGGAAAGAAAATATCTCTTTATACTGACTCTGCTATTTGGTCTTCTCAGCTTCGTTTTTATCATCAGACTATTCTTCAAGCGGCTCAGAACTCTAACCAAGGCACTTTTGAAACGCTACAAATTAAGATTATTCCTAAAGTGAGAGAGATAGAAGAGAAAAAGGTATCCAGACTACCTTCTGTTGAAAATATTGATGGCATTTTAAGTCAGGCAGAAAATCAAAGAGACTTAGTGCTAAAAAATGCCTTATTCAAACTGGGTAAAACATTGCAAAATAAAACTAAAAAAATACTTTAGTGTTATTAGAGGTTTTCTTGATTGGAATATCTGTTGATAGAAATAACTTTAATGAATTACTCTTCTTCAGAAACGGGGATTAAGGATGATGGCATAAAGGCAATAGGGGCATCGTTATCATTTTCAAATGAAACTTTTTCCCATGCATCTTTATTTTCTAATAATACGAGTAATAATTTGTTATTAAGTGAATGTCCTGATTTAAAACCTTTAAACTCACCAATTAGACTATGTCCTAGTAAGTATAAATCGCCTATTGCATCTAATATTTTATGTTTTACAAATTCATCTGCATAACGTAAACCATCTTCGTTTAGGACTTTATCATCATCAACAACAATAGCATTATCGAGACTACCACCTAGTGCTAAATTGTTTTCTCTTAAAAATTCAATATCTTTCATGAAGCCAAAGGTTCTTGCTCTACTGACTTCTTTAACAAAAGTGGTCGATGAAAAGTCCATGACTGATGTTTTTAAATGATCAGGGAATGCAGGATGGTCAAAATCGATAGTAAAAGTAACTTTAAATCCATCGAAAGGTTCAAAGGCGGCCCATTTATCAGCTTCTTCAACTCGTATTGCTCTTTTTATGCGAATATAGTGTTTTGGTGCATCTTGTTCAACTACACCTGCAGATTGGAGTAAAAATATGAATGGTCCTGCACTACCATCCATGATGGGAACTTCAGCAGCACTTACATCAATTAATGCATTGTCTATTCCTAGGCCGGCTAATGCAGATAATAAATGTTCAATGGTTGCAACTTTTATTTTACCTTTAGCCAATGTTGTAGAAAGCATTGTTTCTCCAACATTTTCGGGCGTAGCTTTGATTGTTACTGGTTCATCAATATCAACGCGTCGGAAAGATATTCCAGAATTAATTTCAGCTGGGTGTAAAGTTAGATAAACTTTATCGCCACTGTGCAACCCTATACCTGTTGCTCTAATCGTATTTTTTAGGGTTCTTTGCTTAATCATAAAGTATTGTCAACATTAATAAGGGGGAACTAACCCAGTATTTTATCATAGATACACTTGATGATTGGAAATATGGTTTTACTCAGTAACATGTACGAATAGAAATTTATTTCATACAGTTACTGAGTAACATAGCCTTAATCTGCTTGGCGTCTTAAAAATGCAGGAACATCAAGATAATCTAGTTCTGTATCATTCTTAGGTTGTGCTCCAAAACGTGTTTCTCTTGTTTCTTGTTTATTATGACGAATAACAGTGGGTTTATCTAAAACATCATAATTGACATCACCTGTTGCTGCTTTTTGTACCAATTTTATAGGTGAAGTTAGATGAGCGGTATCTCCCATGCCTGTGGCAACAACAGTGACTTTAATTTCATCGCCCATTTCTGGATTAATTGCAGTACCAATTTTCATGTCAGCTTCATCTGATGCAAAAGCATGCATAATGCTACCAATTTCATCAAATTCAGTTAAGTTAATGTCAGATGCCGTGATATTAACTAAAATACCATTTGCACCTTGTAAGTTAACATCTTCTAATAATGGGCAAGCAATGGCTTTTTCTGCTGCTTCTCTCGCTCTATTATCACCCGTTGCTGTGCCAGAACCCATAATCGCTGGCCCCATGTTGGACATAACGGTTTTAACATCTGCAAAGTCAACATTAATTAAACCTGGGTGTGTGATTAATTCTGTTATACCTTGAACAGCATCTAATAACACGTCATTGGCTACTTTAAATGCATTAAGAAGAGATAAGTTATTACCTAAGACAGGGAGTAATTTTTGATTTGGAATAGTGATTAATGAATCAACATGTTTTTCCAGCTCTCTAATCCCTGCGTCAGCAACAGCTTTTTTCTTTTTTCCTTCAAAATCAAATGGTTTTGTCACAACTGCTACAGTAAGAATACCAAGCTCTTTAGCAATTGATGCAATCACTGATATTGCACCTGTTCCTGTACCACCTCCCATGCCAGCAGTTAAGAAAACCATGTCAGCACCTTCTAATACTTCTTTGATATGTGATCTATTTTCTTCCGCGGCTTGTTTACCTATTTCTGGTCTAGTTCCTGCACCAAGACCTTTTGTTAGTTCTACACCTAATTGAATTTTTGTATCAACTTCTAATCTGCGTAATGCTTGGGCATCAGTATTTGCACACAAAAATTGTACGCCATCAATAATGTTTTCCATCATATGATTAACCGCATTACCACCGCCACCGCCAATACCAATAACTTTTATAATGGCATCTTCGCTACTCATTTCTAATAATTCATATGTCATTTTATTTTCCTCGTTCACTATCTAAATTAATTAATTAAATTTAAAAATTACCTTGAAACCAATTTTTTATTGTTGCAAATATACTGTGTCCATCTGTATTAAATCTTGATGTTCGCCCTTGATGATCTTTTCCAAATAATAACAATCCAACCCCAGTCGAATACACTGGGTTTTGTACAACATCTGTTAATCCTGATACATGTTGAGGAAATCCCAGGCGAACAGGCATATGGAAAATTTCTTCAGCAAGATCAGGCAATCCTTTTACTTTTGAACTTCCTCCGGTTAATACCATTCCTGCAGCTATTAAGTCTTCGTATCCGCTGCGTCTTAGTTCTGCTTGTACTAAAAGCATGAGTTCTTCATATCTTGGCTCTATAATTTCAGCCAAATTTTGAGAAGATATTTTTCTTGGTTCTCTATCACCTATACTAGGTACTGTTAATACTTGTTCTACATCAGTTAGTTGAGTTAAAGCGCATGCATATCTGCACTTTATTTCTTCCGCACTTTTTGTCGGTGTTCTTAACGCGACAGCTATATCATTCGTTACTTGGTCACCCGCTATTGGAATGACTGCTGTATGTTTAATGGCACCATCAGAAAAAATAGCGATATCAGTTGTTCCACCCCCAATATCGACTAAACAAACACCAAGCTCTTTCTCATCCTCTGTTAATACGGATGTACATGATGCTAATTGTTCAAGCACAATGTCTTCAACTTCCAAACCACAGCGTCTAATACATTTAATAATATTTTGAGCAGCACTCACACTGCCTGTTACCATATGTACTTTTGCTTCTAACCGAATACCTGACATCCCAATAGGTTCTTTAATACCTTCTTGTTGATCAATAACAAATTCTTGAGGTAGAATATGAAGAATTTTCTGGTCTGCTGGAATCGCAACAGCTCTAGCCGAATCAATCACTCTATCTATATCATACTGAGTAACTTCTTTTTCTTTAATAGCGACAATTCCGTGGGAATTGAGGCTTTTAATATGGCTTCCTGCAATACCTGCAAAAACTGACTTTATTTCGCAACCAGCCATCAACTCAGCTTCTTCAACGGCTCTTTGAATAGAGTGAGCTGTTGATTCAAGGTTAACGACAACACCTTTTTTTAAGCCTTTTGATGGAGCAACTCCAATACCTATAATTTCAATTTCATTGTTACCTGTATGCTCAGCTACTATTGCTGCAACTTTTGAAGTGCCAATATCCAGTCCTACAATGATATTTCGATCTGTTTTTTTTGCCATGCTTAATACGCTATGTCTTTATTCTTATCTGCTATTAATTTCCAGTTAATTTGTTCCTCTGCTGGTTTCCATGTCACAGCATATCCATTGGGATATCTCAAATCAACGACTGTAATTTTTTTTATTTGTTCTTCGCCTAATAATGGTAATGTTTTTAAAAACAGTTGAAGCTTTTTAAAAGGCTCGTTTCTGCCTAGTTTTAATTCTATTCCACGTTGTAATGTTAAATACCACGCTCTCCTATCGCTTACACGAAACTCTGTCAGTTTCATTTTTTTACCTTTTAAAACAATTATTAAATCATCCATTATTTGTAACAGTTTTTTTTTATTTCCAGTGTGACCACTTATCATTGGTAAATGGTCAAATCTATTAATATCAGTGGGTCTAAATAGATCACCATCTTTATTAATTAAGTCTGTTGAACTCCACCTAGCAATCGGTGCTTGTTCATTAATTCTTATATTAATTGTATCGGGCCATACTCTTTTAATCTTTACATTTTTTACCCAGGGTAACTGTACAACAGATTGTTGGATATTTTGAAGGTTTGCATTGTATAACCCATTATTCATCTGACCTTTTAGTACTTGTTTAATTTTAATTTTTGCTATATGTTGAAATGTACCTTCAACTCTTACATATTTAATAGGAAGCCAATTCATACCTTGTTTTTTTACTTCCTTCCATCCTAGGCTGCAAATTATGAATAAAATAGTGATTCCTAGTAAAAATCGAATCAATGGTTTATTCATTTATGCTGCTTTCTAGAATACGCCAGACCAGCTCATCAAATTCTATTCCATTTGCTTTTGCTGCCATAGGAACTAAGCTATGGTCTGTCATACCAGGTACTGTATTTACTTCTATTAGTTGTGCAATATTTGATTCATCAATAAATAAATCAACTCGTCCCCAGCCTTCTACTCCTACAACGTTACATGCCTTTAAAGCTAATACTTTTAATTCATTTTCTTGTTGTTCGGATAATCCACAGGGGCTATGGTATTTTGTAGAGTTTGAATTATATTTAGCTTCAAAGTCATAAAATTCATTCGGTGTTTCAAAGCGGACAACAGGTAATGCCTCTCCATTAATGACTGCAACAGTATATTCTTCTCCTTTAACCCATGCTTCTGCAAAAACATCACACTGATATTTCAATGCGACAACTAGAGCGCGTTTTAATTCATCTTTATTATTGGCCTTACTCATTCCAATACTTGAGCCTTCTTTAGAAGGTTTAACGATAACTGGAAAGTCTAATTCTTTAATACATGTTTCTATGTCGCCTTCATTTTTTAAAACAAACCATTTTGGTGTGGACAAGCCATATCCTTGCCAGCAAAGTTTTGTGCGTAATTTGTCCATAGTAAGTGCTGAAGCCATTATACCTGACCCAGTGTAAGGGATTTTCATTAGTTCTAATACACTTTGTAAAATGCCATCTTCCCCACCTCGACCATGAATGATATTAAAGACTCTATCAATCTTTTGTCCTACTAAAGCAGGAATGGGGTTTTCACTTACTTCAATGTTAACTGCATCAATATTAAGTCTTTTTAGTGCTTCAAATACTGCATTCCCACTTAATAATGATATCTCTCTTTCTGCAGATGCACCTCCCATTAAAACGGCAACAGTACCAAATAGATTGGCTTGTTTAATGGTTAATGGGTTCATAATGATTCTCCAACTCTACAAACTTCTGTATGCAAATTAATATCATGTAGTTGCTTAACTTGTTGTTGAATATGTTCAATTAGTTTTTCAATATCAGCGGCTGTTGCTTGTCCAGTATTCTCAATAAAGTTGGCATGTTTTTTAGAAACACAAGCACCACCTAAGGCATAACCTTTTAGGTTACATGATTCGATTAATCTAGCTGCATAATCCCCAGGAGGATTTTTAAATACTGACCCACAAGTTGGTTTATTAGTTGGTTGTGTTAATGATCTTTGCTCTAATAATGTTTTAATTTTTTGTTGGCTAATTTGAGTTTCACCTTTTTTAAGGGTTAATATGACCGATAAAAACCACTCATTTTTTATTCCTTTTACTGTTCGGTAAGCTACTTCAAATTGATCTGTTCCGCGGTTGGTGACATGCCCATTAGAATTGACCATTTCTAAACGGTCAACTATATTCCATGTTTCACCACCAAAAGCCCCCGCATTCATTTTTAATGCACCACCTATTGTTCCCGGAATTCCTGCCAAAAACTCTGCTCCTGATAGACCAAGATCAGTACAAAATCGAGCAACATGAGGGCATGCTACGCCGGCTTCTACATATACCTTTGTCGAATCAATTAACTGCATTACTTTAAGTCGTCCTCTTGTGTTAATAACAGTTCCTTTGACTCCACCATCACGTACTAATAAGTTACTTCCTAAACCTAGCCAGAAAATATTTTCATGTTTAGGCAATGTTGCTAAAAAGTCAATTAAGTCTTGTTTATTTTCTGGCAAATACATTTGGTCCGCCGGTCCGCCTACGCGCCAGCTTGTATATTTTGCCAAAGGCTCATTTTTTAATAAAGAACCACTCATTTTAGTTCAAGCTCTTGTGCTAGTTTTTCTGGTAATTCCGTTGCAATTTGACCTACATTACCTGCCCCCATCGTTATGATCACATCATCTTCTTGCACAATGCCAGATAAAATAGTTGCAAGATCATTATGGTCTTTGACAAATACGGGGTCAACTTGGCCTCTTGTTCGAATGGCTCTAGATAATGCTTGTCCATCAGCACCAATAATTTCAGGTTCTCCAGCGGTATAAATATCTAATAAAACCAATATATCTGCTGTAGAAAGGACGTCGACAAAATCTTCAAATAGATCTCTTGTTCTTGTGTATCGGTGGGGTTGAAAGACAATAACCTTTCTTCTGTTTGGCCAGGCTTGACCTAATGCTTCTAGCGTCGCAGCAACTTCTCTTGGGTGATGACCATAATCATCTACAAAAGAAATAAGGCCGTTGTTAAATTTAATATCACCATTTAACTGAAAACGTCGACCTATGCCCTCAAAAGTTTCGAGGCTTTTTATAATTGCTTGATCATTTACATTTAAATGAGTGGCGATAGCGATTGATGCCAAGGCATTTAGCATGTTGTGCCACCCCGGCATATTTAACATAACGTTTAATGGTTGATGACCACCATTTCGAATGACTGTGAAACTGGTTTGCATGCCTTGTTGATTGATAGCAGTGGCTCGAATATCTGCATCTTTGTGTACACCATATGTTTTTATAGGTTTGGCTATCTCAGTTAAGATATCTTGAACTCCCGTATCATCAATACACATGACCGCTAAACCATAAAAAGGTAGGTGATGTAAAAATTCTAAAAAGGTTTCTTTTAGACGTTGATAGCTGCCCCCATAGGTTTCCATGTGATCTTGGTCAATATTGGTTACCACTGAAATCATTGGTTGTAAGTGCAAAAAAGAAGCATCACTTTCATCTGCCTCAGCAACAAAATATTTACCTAAGCCCAGTTTTGCATTCGTTCCGGCACTATTTAAACGACCTCCAATGACAAACGTTGGATCAAATCCACCCTCTGCCAGAATGCTTGCAGTTAAACTTGTTGTTGTTGTTTTTCCATGAGTACCTGCTATGGCAATACCAAACCTAAAACGCATTAACTCAGCTAGCATTTCAGCCCGAGGAATGACAGGAATTCTATTTTCATAGGAAGCTTCTACTTCTTCGTTGCTTTTATTTATTGCTGTTGATGCAACGACAACATCAACATTTTTAATATTTTCTTTCGAATGTCCAATGTGTACTGTTACGCCTTGGCTTTCTAATCTTTTTGTTACAGCACTTTGTTTAATGTCTGAACCTGACACTGTGTAACCTAAGTTTGATAATACCTCAGCAATACCACTCATTCCTGTGCCACCGATACCGACAAAATGAATTTTATCTACATTTCCTAGTCCTTGAGTTGAAATTTTTATATCAGGCATATTCATTAGACTGTTTCCTCCATACAAATTGTTGCGACATCCTGTGTTGCATTTAATTTAGCTTTATTTTTTGCATGGCTACTCATTTCATTTAATGAATTTTTCATTTCTTCAATTGCCACTAATAATGAGTCAGCAGTTAAATTTGATTGGGCTAATAAAATTCCCGCACCGGCATCAGTTAAATATTTAGCGTTAGCAGTTTGATGATCATCAATCGCATGAGGCAATGGAATGAAAATAGCAGGTAAACCAGCTGCTGCAACTTCACTAACTGTCATCGCTCCAGAGCGACAAATAATAATGTCTGCCCATAGGTATGAAGAAGAAATATCGTCAATAAATGCAACAGCTTGAGCATTAATTGAGAGTTCTGCATATTTTTTTGAAACTTGTTCTAATGCTGCGGTTCCTGTTTGGTGTTTTACTTCTATATTCTTTAACTGTGCCATTGTGAGAGGGACAGTTTCATTTAATATTTTTGCTCCCTGGCTGCCTCCAATAACCAAAACCCTAAAGTCTCTGCCCGATTTTTTAGTCCAGATATCCTTTACAGGAAAACTTAAAAAATCAGATCTTAAAGGGTTTCCAGTAAATTTTGCTTTTACATTTTCTGAGAAACTTTCAGGAAATGCTTCTAAAACTTTGTTTGCCTTATTAACCAATAGTTTATTAGTTGTACCTGGTATCCTGTTTTGTTCATGTATCACTAAAGGGACTCTTAGCAATGATGCTACTAATCCTCCAGGGCCAGCAACATACCCGCCAAACCCTATAACGACATCAGGTTTACGGCGGCGGAAAATTTTAAATGCTTCCCAAAATGATTTAACTAAGAGCATGCTATTATGTAATTTAGAAGTTAAACCTTTGCCTCGTATTCCTGCAACAGATAACCAGTCAATTTCAATATCTTGAGCCTGAATAATCCTGTTTTCCATACCACGCTGTGTCCCTATCCAACTTACATCCCACTTTTTATCTTTTAAAAAAAGTGCAACTGCTAGTGCTGGGAAAATGTGTCCGCCAGTGCCTCCCGCCATAATAATTATGCGTTGATCCATTCAGACCTCCCACTAGGTACACTTTTTTGTTTTTCAATAATTTCACTATGTATGCGAAATAACAAGGCCATTGCCGCACACATGATGACCATACTTCCTCCACCATAACTCATTAGCGGTAATGTTAGGCCTTTAGTAGGTAATATCCCCATATTGACCCCCATGTTTATAAAGGCTTGAAAACCAAACCAAATACCTAAACCATAAGCGACAAAAGCTGAAAATTTTTCTCCTGCTTGTTCCGCTTTAGAGGCAATAGCAAATGTGCGGCAAAGGAGAAGGGTAAATAGGCAAATGATTATAAGAACACCTAATAAGCCTAACTCTTCTGCTATGACTGAAAATAGAAAATCTGTGTGTGCTTCAGGTAAGTAAAATAATTTTTGAATTCCACTTCCTAAGCCAACACCAAAAAGTTCACCTCGACCAAACGAAATCAAAGCATGTACCAATTGAAACCCAGTATCTTGAGCGTCAGCCCAGGGATTAATAAATGCAGTGACTCTAGCCCAGCGATAAGGGGAAAAATAAACCAGCAACATGGCTAATATGGCAATAATTGCTATTAATGTTAAAAATTGCCATAGACGAGCACCACTCAGGTACATGACCCCCATAGCGATTGTTAGAATAACGATGGATGAACCAAAATCAGGTTCTAGAAGTAATAATAAGCAAGCAACTGAAAACAATAATAAGGGTTTGACTAGACCATAAGTTGATTCTCGAACATGTTCCTGATGCCTTGTTACATATCCTGCCATATAAACAACAGAAATAAACTTTACAATCTCAGACACTTGAACTCTGAATCCACCTAATCCTATCCATCGGATACTACCGTTTACTTTGACTCCAATGCCTGGAATTAATACAAAGACAAGTAGAGCAAGTCCAGCAATAAACATCCACGACCCTAGTTTTTCCCATATTTTTAAAGGGACTAATGCAATACCAAAGGCTACTATAATACCCACCACGATATGAATAAATTGCCGTATTGGATAGTACATACTATTATTAGTTGCTTTTTCACCCAAGTGCAGTGATGCAGAGACGACCATCACATAGCCAATAATAAGTAAGCTTGTACAAATTAACAGTAGATACAGGTCTACATGGAAAGACTTCTTTTGTATAATAAATTTGTCGTTCATGCTGCTAACTCCTTAACGGCGGCAATAAATTTATCACCTCTTTCTTGGTAATTTTTATATTGATCAATACTGGCACAGGCAGGGCTTAGAAGAACGTTTTCACCTTTTGTTGCTAATGTTGCTGCTATTTGAACGGCTTCTTTTATTGATTCGGCTCTATATGATGGAACGCTACCATTAATCGCTTTATCTATTTTTTCAGCATCTTTTCCAAGCAAGACCACACACTTTGCTTTTTCTTTGATAACGGGAATGAGCTCTTGTATATCTGCTCCCTTAGAATCACCACCGGCAATCAGAATAACTTTATCTTGATAGCCTTTAAGTGCGGCAATGCATGCTCCCATATTGGTTGCTTTTGAATCATTAACCCAAGTGACACCTTTTATATTGGCTATTTTTTGCATTCGATGATCCAATCCTTTAAATGAACGTAAAGCATTGCACATAGCTTGGGTATTTAATCCTGCAGCTGTTCCTAGTGCTAATGCAGCAAGTGCATTAGCAACATTATGTAAACCTTCAACGGATAAATCGACTTTTCGCATTAAAGGCTGGTCTGTGCTCATTAACCATTCTTCGTCTTGCTGAGTTTCAAGATGAAACCCCTTTTTGTTAATTACAGAAAAAGAAAATGATTTTCTTTCTTTTCTTTTCATTGCTTTAACTAGGGTGTCATCATCATTTAGCACCATAATTCCATCGCCAGAAAAAATCTTTTGTTTTTCCGCTGCATAACTTGCTATATCGTCATGCCTATCCATATGGTCAGCTGAAATGTTTAATATTGTTGCAATACTTGCATTAAGAACAGAGATTCTTTCTAGCTGAAAACTGGAAAGCTCTACTACATATAATTTAACGTCTTCATTTAATAGATCTAAAGCAGGCTTTCCTAAGTTTCCACCTATTGCTGTTTTTGTATTAGCAGCATTACCCATTAGACCAAGCATGGTGGTGACAGTACTTTTTCCATTAGATCCCGTTATTGCAATAATGGGTTTATTAGTTGAGCAAGCAAATAAATCTATATCACTGATTAATTGGGTTCCTGACAATATTGCTTTTTGGACTAGCTCCTCTTGCAAGGAAATACCAGGGCTTACTACTAAATGCGTTGCCACATCAAAAGGCGTTTTATCAAACTGACCTGTAAATACAGGGGTATCAGGAAAGTCTTGTAAAAGGGCATCATTAAAGGGTGGTTTCTTTCTACTATCGATAACAGCAAATGAAAGTGCGTGTTGATGTAAAAATTTAGCCACTGAAAACCCTGTCTCACCTAAGCCGACGACCAAAATCTTTGAATTTTCATCCAAGGAAAGTTGTGTGTTTAATGATTTTGAAATTTCTTCGTTATTCATTATCTTAATTTCAAAGTTGCTAAACCGATCAAGACTAAAATCACGGTAATAATCCAAAAACGAACGATAATTCTTGGTTCTGGCCAGCCTTTTAACTCATAGTGATGATGAATCGGTGCCATTAAAAACACACGCTTCCCTCTCATTTTATATGAAGCTACCTGGATAATGACTGATATGGTTTCAACCACAAAAACGCCTCCCATAATAATGAGGACGATTTCTTGACGAACTAAAAGAGCTAATATACCGAGTGCTGCACCTAGTGCTAATGCACCTACATCACCCATAAAGACCATAGCAGGATATGCGTTGAACCATAAAAAACCTAATCCTGCTCCTACTAATGAGGCACAAAAGACGATTAACTCACCTGATTTAGGTAAATAGGGTATGGCCAAATATTCAGAAAAATTAATGTGTCCAGATAAATAGGCAAAGATTCCCAATGCAGCAGCAACCATTACCGTTGGCATAATAGCCAGGCCATCTAAACCATCGGTTAAATTAACCGCGTTACTTGAGCCTACAATAATAAAATAAGCAACAACAATATATGTCCAACCCATATCTATCATTACATCTTTAAAGAAGGGCACAATAAATTGAGTTTCTGCCGGTATTTCTGCGGTTAAGAAAAGGTAGGTGCCGGCACTTAATGCGATGACTGATTGCCAAAATATTTTAGCTTTTGCCGATAGCCCATCACTATTCCCTTGCATAACTTTTCTATAATCATCTACAAAACCTATCATTCCATGTCCAAGCGTAACAAGCAGTACAGCCCAAACGTAGCGATTTTCAAGGTCAGCCCATAGTAATGTACTAATTGCTATGGCGACTAAAATTAAAGTGCCTCCCATCGTTGGGGTACCTGCTTTTTGATAATGACTTTCTGGGCCGTCATCGCGAATAGATTGACCAATTTTTTTTCGAGTCAATTTTCTAATCATCACAGGGCCGATAAGAAATGAAATGATGAGGGCAGTTAATGCCCCCAAAATAGCGCGTAGTGTCAGATATTGAAATACCCGGAAACTACTATCGAAATTCATTAAATAATCGGTTAAATAAAGTAACATTGGTTTCTTTTATGTTCTGAAGTCATTGATAAATGCAGCAACTACATTTTCCATTTTTTGAGTGCGAGAGCCTTTGACTAATAAAGTTGTATTGCTCTTTAATTCTTTTTTTAGTGCCTTTATGAGTCGTTCTTGAGAGGTGAAAAATTCAGCACCCTCCCCAAATCCTTCAACTGTATATTTTGCATCTGCACCTACTGTGAACAACCTAACAACTCCCATGGACTTGATTTGAGCACCTAATTCTTTGTGAATTTGTTTGCTACAGGCTCCCATTTCAGCCAATGCACCTAAAATAACCCAATGATCTCCATTGCATTGCATTAAAACATTTAAAGCCGCTTTTAATGAGCTAGGGTTCGCGTTATAAGTGTCATCTATAAAAAGGTTATCCTGTTCATCTACTAAGGGCTGTAATCTTCCCGCAACGGGTTCTAAGTTTTCTAGCCCCTGTTTTATTTGTTCTAATTCAATGCCTAGCTGCAGACAGCTGGCTACAGCAGGAAGGGCATTAATGACATTATGTTTCCCCGCTAGCTTTAGTTTTATGTTTATTTCACCTTTCTCCGTTAATAGGGTGAAGTGAGTATAAAATTTATTGTTTTTTATCTCTGAAAAAATGGCTTGAGCATTGACTTCTGCTTTTATATCTAGGCCGAAAGTGACAACTTTTCTGTCTTTGGCTATTTCCATCCATAAAGGGAAAAAAGGATCGTCTATATTAAGTATGACGATGCCATCACCCGTTAAACTTTCAATAATCTCACCTTTTGCGAGAGCTGTTCTTTCAAGGCTGCCAAAGCCTTCTATATGTGCAGAGCCTACATTAGTAATAACGGCTATATCTGGCTTAACATAATGGCTGCTATATTTTATTTCTTTTGAATGATTGGCTCCGATTTCTATTACTGCAAATTCATGTTGTTCGTTTATCTTTAAAAGAGTTAAAGGAACTCCAATGTCATTGTTTAGGTTCCCTTGTGTAAACAAAACGTTAGAATTGACGCCTAAGATTGCCGAAGTCATTTCTTTTACAGTTGTTTTTCCATTACTTCCTGTAATACCAATAGTTTTTACTGATGTTTTAGATTTCCATGCACCTGCTAACTCAGCTAATGCTAAATGGCTATCTTCTACAACGACGGATGGAAGTTGTGTTTTAGTCTCATTTTCAACTAATACCGCACTAGCACCAGCAGATTTAGCTTTATTGATAAAAGTATGGCCATCAAAGTTTTCACCTTTGATGGCAAGATAAAGGTCGCCTTCTGATAATGTACGCGTGTCTATGCTGACAGAAGAAATTGATAAATCCTGTCCTAATAAACGCCCATTTACATGTGAGCTAATTTCACTTAACATCATTTTCATTGTGAAGGAGTCCATTGGTGTAATTCACGCATAACAATATCTTGGTCACTAAAAGGATGTTTAATTCCATTGATTTCTTGATATTCTTCATGCCCTTTACCTGCAATAACAACACAGTCATTTTTGTTTGCTTTTTTTATCACTTTTTGAATCGCTTTTTCTCTATTTTGAATGACTTCACATTCTTTGTTTTTAAATCCGTATATAATCTCTTTAACGATTTGTTCTGGCCTTTCAAATCGAGGGTTATCATTTGTAATAACAATATGATCAGCAAAATTTTCTGCAATTTTAGCCATTTGTGCTCTCTTGCCTTTGTCTCTATTACCGCCACAGCCAAAAATTAAATATATTTTTTCAGCACTATATTTGTTCAAATTTTTTAGTAATTTTTCTAAAGCATCTGGAGTATGAGCATAATCCACAAAAACAATGGGTTTACCTTCACCACCAAAATTTTCCATTCGTCCTTTTACTGGAATCAGCTGTTCTACCATTTTAGCGGCTACATTTAAGGAATATCCTTGAGCCAAAAGTACGGTAATAACTGCAAGTAGGTTTTCTACATTAAAGTCACCTACAATTTTTGTCTGCACCCAAGCTTTTTCATTTCTCCAGTAAGCTAAAAACTTGACTCCATTCAAGCTACAATCAATTTTATCTGCCACAACATTTTCTGTTGAATGGTTTTTATTTCCTGCGACACTAAAGCCCCATTGTTTTGCTTGTTTAGGAGCTGCTGCTAAAAATAACTCGCTATTGGTATCATCAGTATTTACTACAACAAACTGTAAGTCAGGTTGTTTAAATAATGCTAACTTGGCTTGTAAATATTCAGCCATTGAGCCGTGATAATCTAAATGATCACGGCTTAAATTTATAAATAATGTACCTTTAAAACTGACTGAATTTACTCTTCCTTGCTGTAAACCATGTGATGAAACTTCCATCACAACTGTTTTTTTATTCGAGTTGACAAAATTAGCCAACATACTATGTACTGCCAAGGCATCGGGTGTTGTATTGACGGTTTCTTTTAACCCTCCTTTTTCACCCCAGCCTAGTGTTCCGATTACTCCACATCTAGGTAAAACTTGTAACAAAAACTGGCTACAAGTTGTTTTTCCATTGGTACCGGTTATTCCTATTACATCCAGTTCAGTGGAAGGAAATTGATAAAAACGGTTGGCAATAACGCCCAGTTTTGATCCTAAATTTTTTATTCCTATTGAATGAATAGCTAATTCATCCAATGGGAATGATTCACTTCCTTGTGGATCATAAACAACACTAAAAGCTCCGTTTTTTATGGCTTGTTGTATAAAAAACAAACCATGTTGAGTTGCTCCGGCAACTGCGATAAAAATGAATCCTTTTTCAACTTTTCTACTATCTAGAGATAAGCCTTTAATTTCAAAATTGCATTCCGGTTCAGAAAGTTTATATTCATCTGTTATCCCGTTTAATAATTCCGTTAGGTTTATTTTCATTTGTTAGTAATACAGGGACGGTATCCTCTTTATCTGGTTCTACACCATATGTTCTTAATGCTCCAGCCATTACTTTGGCAAAGATAGGGGCTGCAACCTGTCCTCCGTAGTATTTTCCTGCGGTAGGTTCGTCAACCATGACGGCAATTACGAAGCGTGGGTCACTCACTGGAGCCAATCCTGCAAAAACTGCTAAATAGCGATCATCAGAGTAACCTCCTGCCATGGCCTTTTTTACGGTTCCTGTTTTTCCTGCTACCCTGTAGCCATCAACATTTGCTTGAGGAGCTGTTCCATCTTTTTTTATGACATGCTCAAGCATTTCTCTTACTTTTTTAGCCGTTTTTTTACTAAATACTCTTGTTGCATACTGATCCTTTTCCTGTTTTAGCAAGCTAACAGAATGTAAAATTCCATCATCAGCTAAAGCAGTATAAGCTCTTGCTAGCTGCAGAGTAGATGATGAAACACCATATCCATAGGATAAAGTAGCTTGTTCAAAATCATGCCATGTTTGAAAATCCAATAATTTACCACTAGGTTCACCAGGAAATCCAACGTTTGCTGAGTTACCAAAGCCTAATTGCTTGTATTTACTCCAGAAATACTCGCTTGGCATCATTAATGCGATTTTGCTTACAGCTACATTGCTAGACTTTTTTAAAATATGCATTAAATCCAAGGTGCCATAATCATGTATATCCTTAACTAAATTTCGTCCAACCCTGTAAAACCCATGTGTTTCAACTTGGATGTCTTCATCTATAAACCCACCGTCTAATGCTGCCGCAATAACAAAAGGTTTTACTGTTGATCCTGGTTCATAAATATCCAGCATCGCTCTATTTCTATATAACCTGCCTTTTAATCCTTTTCTATTGTTAGGGTTGTAGGCGGGTTGGCTGACCGCAGCTAAAACCTGTCCATTTTTAGCATCTAAGATAACTAATGATGCAGAAAATGCTTTATGTTCTATAAATCCTGACTGTAAAGCTTTAAAAGCAAGATATTGAAGTCGGTGATCTATGCTTAAAACAAGATCTTGTCCGGAAATAGGCGCTTTAATATTTTCAATATCTTTAATAACTCTACGTTTGCCATCTCTAATAACTCTTTTTTTACCTGCAACACCTTTTAAACTCTGTTCGTAAGCCCGTTCCATTCCTTCTTGGCCGACATCATCTACACTTGTAAATCCCACAACATGAGCAGAAGCAGCTCCTGAGGGGTAAAAACGTTTAAATTCCCTTTCAAAATAGACTCCTTTTACATTCAAGCCCTTTATTTTTTTTACCAAGTTAGGGTTTATTCGTCGCTTTAAATAAGCAAATCGTTTTTTACTATTTGCATTTAACAGGCTTGTAATTCTCTTATCTGAAATTTTTAATAGCTTGGCTATTTGTTTAAGTTTATCTTTTTCATCCTCTTCAATATGCTGCGGGTTGATCCAGACCGACTCTACAGGAGTACTAATAGCTAATGGCTTATTATTTCGGTCTAAAATTTTCCCTCTATATGCTGAAACAGAAGCAACTCCAATATGGCGTCTATCACCTTGTTTCTGTAGAAACTGGGTGTTAATAATTTGTAAAAAAACAGCTCTACTAACAAGTAATACCATTGAAAATAACATTAAACTTAGTAGTAATTTTTTTCTTATAGCAAAAGCAGCTGGCTTTACTCGTTCTGTTTTTGTATATTTCAAGCCCACCATCATTAAGGCTTAAGATAAATAATATTTTTACGTTCTGGTATTCTTAATTTCAATTGTTTTTTAGCCACTCGCTCGACTCTGTTTTCTTCTTTTAAGGTCATTAATTCTAGTTGTAATTGCCCCCACGCTATTTCATAGTTATCTAAAGTTTTTTCTTGTTTTTGAATCTCTATAAATAACGATCGTGATCGGTATTTGCTTAAAATAACTGCCATTGCAGATATAAGTAATAATACAATTAATGCCAACCAAACTTTAGAATAAAACAAATAACTACACTCTTTCTGCCACGCGCATAACAGCACTTCTGGCTCTTGGGTTTTTTTGTAATTCTAATTTTGAGGCTTTAATTGGTTTCCCCATTTTTATTAATACTCCTTGCTCAATATCTACTTCTTTTATTGGTAACTTACCTGGGTTAAACTTCCGTCCAGATTCGTTTCTAATAAAACGTTTAACAATCCTGTCTTCTAGTGAATGAAAGGAGATAACGACTAGTCTGCCTTTAGGGCTTAAAACATTAACTGACTGCTGTAAACCTGTTTTAATTTCCTCTAGTTCGTTATTAATTTCAATTCGTATTGCCTGAAAACTCCTTGTTGCAGGATGTTTGTTTTTTTCACGTTTTGGAATAACCTCCTCAATTAATCGTGCTAAATCATGAGTCGTATTAATCTGATAACTTTGTCTTTTTTCAATTATTGCTTTAGCAATTTGCCTAGCAAAACGCTCTTCTCCATATTCAAATAACACGGTAACTAAAAGTTTCTCATCAACTTGTGTAAGCCATTTTGCTGCGGATATTCCTTTGCTAGTATCCATGCGCATATCAAGCGGTCCATTTCGTAAAAAACTAAATCCTCTTGAAGAGTCATCTAGTTGGGGCGATGAAACACCTAAGTCCATTAATACGCCATCTACCTTTCCCTGCCAACCGAACTGAGTTACAACCTCTTCCAAGTCAGAAAAACATCCATGGTGTAAATTAAACCTTGAATCTTTGCTCATTGCTTTAGCTAGCGATGAGTTAACCGCATCTATATCTCGATCGAATGCTAATAGCCTGCCTTTTTCACTCAACTTGGCCAGAATTCCTTGGCTATGACCCCCTCGCCCAAAAGTACAATCTATATAATGACCATCAGGCTGTATGTTCAGTTCTTGTATAGATTCTTTAAATAATACGGATAAATGCTCCATTAAAATGATAAGGAACCAAGTTCCTCAAGTCCTTCTGTGTCATCTCCATTCATCCATTCACTTTCTTTATCTGTCCAAGCTGTTTCATTCCATATTTCAAACTTGTTTAACTGGCCGACCAAAACAACTCGTTTTTCCATTCCAGAAAAAGTCCTTAATTTTTCAGGTAATAACAGTCTGCCTTGGCCATCCATTTCACATTCACTGGCGTTACCTATTAGAAATCTGCGTAGTTTTACAGCCATTTTATTTAGAGTTGGTAGCTTACTAATGGTATTTTCAAGTTTGTCCCACTCAGGTAAAGGGTATAGCCAGAGGCAGCCTGCCTCACCGACACATTTGTCATCAACAGCAACGGTTACAATCATCTGGCGATCGCAAGCATCTTGTAATTCCGCCCGGTATCGAGTTGGAATTGCAAGTCGCCCTTTAGAATCCAAATTGATTGAACTAACGCCTCGAAACACAAAAACCCCCAGATAAACAAAAAAAACCCTATTTTCCCACTTTTTCCCACTTTAGGTACAACTATAGTTTTCTATCTATTGAACGTCAAGAATGATTTCTGATAAATACTTTCTTTTTCTACAATGACTTAGGGTTGATTAGGCAGGGGGCAATAGAAGATAAAAAATAGGAAATTAAATAATTATATTTTTCAGGATGTTACTTAGCTGTTTTAAGTTGAAATATTACACAGTAAAATCGAAAATAAATTTTGGTAAAAAAAACAATAGGCAGTTTTTATTGTCTTCTTAAGCACTGTTAACATAAATAAAATTGAATTATCATTACCTGATGATCAAAAATAGAGGATAAAAAAGGATATTGGCAATTAAATTAAAGGGTTATATTTAGGTTTAGCATCGAGCTAAGTCTTTTTTTGAAAGATGTTTATTTTGTCGGATGGTTCATTTGTTTTAAAAAATAATAAAAACTTTTTTTAACTGTAGGTTTATTTTGTTGATATTATTAGTTATTTATTAAAGATTGGCTTTATGGGAGATGTGTTGTTTTTAATGTATACGTATAATTTATTTTATTAGTGGAAAAATAATGGATCAAATATACTTTTTATTAGATATGAAAGAAGCTTCCTTGTTCAGCTTGTACTAACTTTATTAACTGTATAATCTGACTTTGTACTTGATAGTTAAGAGTAAAGTGATTAATGTTTTTAAATAAATAACTGTACTATACTTTATCAAGAAGGTTTAATTAGATGGGTTGTCTGTCTGAATATTATTTGCGGAAATGATGTTGTAAATGAATAAATATTTTGAAGATTTTCAGTCACTTAGTTCTATTGCCATTTCCGGTGACAGGCAAAGTGGTAAATTAACGTTTGCCATGTATTGTGCTTCACAGATGACGCAAAACCCCGTTACTTTAATTAGCCCTTTTAGTAAAAATTTTTTCAATAAAAAAAGGCAGGCTACTTTACAGTTAAATTCAAATTTACAATCTATTTTAGAACGAATTGATCAATATAATCTAAGAGAAAATTGGAAGTTATTAAAAAATAAATATGGCTATGCTTTTCTTTTAAAAGATATTGAAAAAATAATAGGCGGTGCAAGAGAGCTTGTTATTATTCATAGGGTTGATGAGTTTTTTGAGATTCATGATGCTAATGAAATTGAAAATTTTCTTTTTAATATGATTACTATTGCTCAGGCAGCAGAAAAATCATTGATTTTTACTGTTAGTACGGGGAATAACAACTCCCATTATATTTATGAATATTTTGAAAAAAATATTGATTCAGAATTTGTTATTTCTAAAAGACTTTATGATGCTAAAGCACGGGATGTGGAGCTGGTTTCTTCTTTGTTTTCAGTTCAACATTCAAAATTTTCTTTTGAATTAAATGCGAAAACAAAACAATTTGATTTGGTACCCAATAAATATGGGGAGCAAGATGATCAAGAATCCAAAGTTTACCGAATAATATTGGCTAGTCAATCTTCTACTTTAGCAGGAGTGGTGAAATACTTGTTTGATGGTAATAACTTTACATTAAGCCAGGTTGAACCTCATTTAACTGAGATTATGAATGTAATAAGTGATGAGCCACAACTCGTTATTTTTAATCCTTCAGAACATCAATCAATAGCTGAGCTAAAAAAAATAAGTAAGTCGGTGAAAAACAGCAATGTCAAAGTGCTTTTTATTTCTCCACGATCTATTTTGAGAAGACAAGATAAAGCTGAGATTTTGCAAAGTGGCTTTTGTGATGTTCAGGAAAAAGATTTTTATATTGAAGATCTTATATTGTCAATAGAAAGAGCCTTAGGGGTACCTTTTTATAGTGATGAAATGCAAAAAATTCCCAATAAAACTTATGTGATATATGACCAAGGAATATTTCAAAAGTTTATTGTTGCTTTTTTATGTAAGAACCTTTTCTTTACAGTCTTTAAATTTAAATACGAAGCGACTCTTTCGGCAGAGGATGTGAAAAAAAATCTTGGTCGAGCTTTTGATGTGGCACTTATTAACAAGGAAGAAAAATTAATTTATTTGTTTTTAGTTAATACAATGGAAAAAAATAGGCCTGCAATAGAGGCAAAATTTTCTGCAATTAGTGAAAATGTAAAAATGATTGGATCTAAGGATGCCGTGAAATATAGTTTTGATTATCAAAATAAAACTAAATGAGATTATTAGTATTATTACTTTTTGTTGTTACTCCTGTTTATGCCGAAATAGCACTAGATTCAAAGTATCTAGAATCTATTCTTACAGAGAATCCTGATGATATTGAAACTAGGCTTTTATTGGCGAGTTACTATCTTAAAATAGGAAACCTAAGCAAATCCGAGAAGCTGATTGATATTGCATTAAAGCAGGAAAATGATAATAGAATGGCACTAAAGCTCCAGAATAGATGGCTTTCTGCTAAAAAAAGCGAGCAGTTATTACAAGAATTAAATATTCTTGATTTAACTGATGAAGCTGTCGTTGACACTGTTGTTGAAAAATTATTTTCAAAAAAGGAATTTGATTTACTCGATCAACTTTTTAATATATTAGAAGAAAAAAATATTGGTTTAAGTCAACAAAGTCAAATTGTTTGTGCGGCTGTATTGGTGGAGCAAAAAAAATACAAACAAGCGATGAATATGATTGAAATGATCGAGGATCAGTCTGATGAACGTGTACAGAAGCTTTTGGCTGAAACATGCTCTGTCTTAGAAAACTTTGAATGTGCTACGAGCCCTTTAGAGGCTTTGTTTAATTCTACAGGAGATTTAGAGATAGGATTGCAGTTAGCTGAGATTTTAATTCAACAAGGTCGAGTTCTAGATGCAGATAGTGTGTCTGTCGAAATAAACAAACACTATATTAATGAACCTAAGGCAATAAATCTTACCAAGAAAGTGGCTGGTTTATTTAAAGGGCGTGTTGCCGTTGCTGAAAAAGAATATCGAGAAAAACCTTCAACAGCTACGATTAAAAGCTTTACTCAATCTTTATTTCAGAGTGGAAATAAAGAAAAGGCCTACAACTTATTATATAAGTTTATTAAAGAATACCCAAAAAATGATGAAGTTAAGTTGTTTTTTGCTAAACAATTTGCTTCTAATCAACAGGTTGATTCAGCAATTAAAATGCTTAGGTCTTTTGAACAACAAACACCTGAATCACAATTTTTACTAGCCAAGTACTTGTCTTGGAAAGGTGGGAGTACAGAAGAAGCACAAACAATTCTTAACAAATTGGTGAGCCAGGTCGAGGTAAATAATGATTTTGCTTACACTGATGACTTTGTTCGTGATGTAAGTTTATTGTTAGGAAATACTTATCTATGGCAGGGAGATAAGTTAAACGCTCAAAAAATATTAGCTCCTTTAGCAAAAGAATATCCATCAAATATGGCTGTACAAGAAGCTTATATGCTTGCAAAAAATAAATATAATCCATTGATTGATCAGTATGAACAACAGTTAAAAGGTGATTCTAATAATGCACAAGTCATTTTACGATTAGCAAATTTATATGAAGCGGCTAAATTTAATAGTAAAGCACTTCAGTATTATGAGCGATACCGGCGAATTAAACGTACTGATATAAAAGTAGAGAAAGCAATGGGGTTACTCTATTTAACTCAAAAAAAGTTTGACCTTGGGTTTAAGTTTCTTAAGCGCTACGCTTATCGATTACATACTGAAAAGTCGTTGATGAATTTAGCAAACAATTATCATTGGAATGGGTTTAATGAAAACTCTCTTGAGGTAATAAAGAAGTTACAAGCTTATTATCCTAATTCTACAAAAGCGGTTAAATTAAAAGAAAAGGTATTGAAAGCACCTCTTGCAGGGAGAGATCAAAATTTAATCGTTGCAAATAAAAAATACAAAGAAAGAAATTTTAGAGAAGCGGCTCATCTCTATCATAAGTACCTTAATCAGTATTCCAATGATTATTATATTAGACATAGATATGCTTACGCATTAGGGCAAATTGGTAGTTATAGTAAGGCAGTGAAAGAGTTTTCTAGAGTTGTACGAGCTAAGCCAAATGATTTGAATATTCAATATCATTATGCATACAACTTAGAGCAAAGTGAAAAGTATCAACAAGCTAAGAAAATCTATACTCACATTATTAATAAGACGAAAGCAGCAACAAAGTTATCAGGAAATAAAAAAAATTCAAAAGCAAAGCTTAATGAATTAGCAAGAAAACGATTAGATGTTCTTGAAAAGAATAAGGATGTCGTAATTAATGGTATTTATTTGGGAGGAGGGGTTAAAAAATTACTCAGTCCAGAGAGTAAAGTACTTTCTGATACTTTTGTGACGCCTGTTCAACTCAGTCAAAATAAAGCGCATTCTTCTTTTGTTGCTGAAGATATACTTTACTATTCATCTCGTGATACGAAAAGAATTGAACTGGATTATCATCATACATCTGATCGTGTAGGGGTTGACTTTAACAGTCCTCGTATTAAAGCTCAATACAATTCCTGGCCTTATGAAATAAATTTTTCAGGTGGAGGATTTACTTTTGAGGATGAGTTTTGTAATGACGATACTGTAGAGTCAGGAAAGGCTGGTGGGTCAGTAGAGCTTTCAGGGATGTATGAAAAATCTACTTCATTACAATATGGCGGTGGGTTAAGGGTCGACCAACTAGATGGTAAAACAATATTTTCACCCTTTATTAATTCTCGTTTGATATTTGATCAGAGTAATATTGATATTCAACTTTATAAAAGGCCTTTGTTTTATGAAAAGCTTGCATGTAAAGCTCTGACTAAACATATAGACCGATATGGGGTTCAGGTTTCAGGGAACATGAGTTTTTCTAAAAAACAATCGTTGTGGTATTCCGTTGATGCTGGATATATAGATGATGATAATATCGAAGTAATACCTCAATTTAATTTAATAGTTTACCGAGATAAATTTAAAAATCGATATATTCCTGTTGATTATGAATTCGCAATAGAAGGATATTATATGTGGAATAAGAAAGAAACTAATGACTATTATTCACCAGAATTTTTTGATTCCACTTCTTTTAGTTTTAGGCCTGTATTTAAAGTAAGTAAAGACTTTGATCTTATTTCATCGGCTGCAATAGGGTATTCAGTTGATGTGAATAATATTATTTATCGTTATGGAGCGTGGGCTCAATATAGAATTAATAAGGGACTCAAAGCTAAGGCAGGTTGTGAAAGAAGTAATGTAGGTAGTGCCAGTGCGGGCGGAGAAAATTATCATTCGAATAATTGTTTAGCAACGTTAGAGTATGAGTGGAAATGAGGACATTATCTGTTTTTCTTTTTTTTAGTATTTTATGTTCTTTGGCTTTTTATTCAGTCGTCAATTTACAGCAAATGTTACTGACTTTTCAGTCAGATTTTTTGAAAGTAGGCGCTTTATTGATCATGGCATTTACAGTGATCATTATTGCTCGTTATTTATTACTGTTATTTTTTTCAATGTTAAAGACGATTAAAATAACTTCAAAGCCTGTAAAAAGATCAAATGAGTTATTTAAGGTTTCTATTATCGTCCCTGCTTACAATGAAGAATTGGTTATTGTTAAATCAATCCAGTCGTTGATGCAACAAAATTACCCTTTTATTGAAATAATTGTTGTAGACGATGGTTCTAGTGATCAAACATATAAACTAGCAAAAAAGCTTGAATTTAATCAAGGAAATAAATCGTTAGTGGTACTTACAAAGCCAAATGGCGGAAAAGCGATTGCCTTAAATTATGGTATTAAAAAAAGTACTGGCGACCTGGTTATGGTCGTTGATTCTGATTCGAAATTATCTGATGGTGCTGTTGAATTAATGGTGAGTCATTTTAATGATGAGAAAATAGGTGCGGTTGCAGGATCAGTTTTTATTAGCAATAGGGTCAATTTATTAACTAAGTTACAAGCCTTAGAATATATTGAAGGTTTGAATATGGTTAGAAATGGGCAAGCTTTTTTTCAACTTGTTTCTATTATTCCGGGACCTATTGGTATGTTTAGAAAATCAGCTCTTCAAAAGGTCGGAGGTTATGAAAGTGATACTTTTGCAGAAGATGCCGATTTAACAATGAACTTAATTGGAAATGGGTACAAGGTAGAGTTTGAATCTGAAGCTGTTGCTTATACCGAAGCACCTGAAGAGTTATTAGATTTAATTAAACAGAGATATAGATGGACCCGAGGAATTTTACAGTCATTGGGAAAGCATAAAGCAAAACTATTACATGTCTTTAAGACTCCATCGATTAGTTTAATTTTATGGTATATGCTTTTTGAGGCTATTTTTTGGCCTATATTTGATGTATTTGGTACTCTTTTTTGTCTATATATCGCATTTATATATGGAGAAAGTTCACTTCTCTTCTATTGGTGGATGTTGTTTACCGTAATGGATGTTGCGGGTGCTTTATATTGCTTAATGATGACAGGTGAATCGTTGTATTTATCATTTTACGCAATACTTTATAGATTGTATTTTATTTCAATTATTAATGTGTCTAAAATTTTTGCAACTATTGAAGAATGGACTAATACAGAAATGGAATGGGGAAAATTAGACCGTAAGGGGAGATTGTAAATGAACTTGATAGGTATTATGTCTATAGTAATTCTTGTGATTACTATTTTTACGTTGGTGTTTGGAGTGATCGCTTATTTTATGTATAAAATAAGAGATAAAAAAAATGCTAAACGGATCCCTACAAACTATGAGGAGAAATGTATTGAGCTCGGTACTGATTTCATCTTCTTCGATAAATAAAGAAAGTCGTCTTGAAAAAATGATGAATCGATGGTATGGCATAAAAGTTGGAGTTTTAGTTATTCTACTTTTACTTTTATCTAGTGTTGTTTTTCATCAAATTTTTGAAAACTATGTGCCCTATGACACTTTCGCTTTTTCTGGAACACGAGGTGATGAAGAAGTATTTTTTTTAAAATCTACTGAGACTATTGAAAAACTAGAATCCTTTGGTATTAATAAAAAAGGATATTTAAATCGATTAGAACAAGTAGAAAAGCTATTGTTTCAAGAAGGGTATGTTGTCAAGTATATTGATGAAAAGGAGCTGGCTGCTTTACCTCGAGACTCGGTTTTATTTGCATTAGATACGATTTCTTTAAGTAATAATAGTGTAAAAGATATAGAAAATTATGTTTCAGAAGGAGGCTTTTTAGTCTTTAATTATCATTTTGCTTATAATTCGAAAAGTGGATTTCGAGATGATGAGGTTATTCGACGCATTACCGGTTTAAAGAGCACTAAAAAGAATAATCATATTTTAAGTAAAGAAGGTATGTTTCTCATACCTAGGATTTTATCTCCCATTACTCAGAATATAATTCCATTTACTAAACGTGTTGAGCTATATACCGTTGACCCTTTACCTGTATTTATTTCTGATAAAGGGTTAGAGCCAGATATGAAGTTATCAAATTGGACATTAAGTTCTCCTCCCTTAATAAAAGGAAATATGGAGGCGAGTTCTGAACAAGCAGGTGCAATTTGGCACGGTGGATATAAAAAAGGAAACTGGACTTATATTTCATTTCCTTCTTATAGCCTATTTTCTATTGAGGAGGCTGTGCCTACTTTTAGAACAATATTAGGGAGCATTGTAGAGTATGCATCTAAAACGGCGACTCCTATAAGTTACCCTTATATTGATGTAAAAAAAGTGGTGCTAGTTTCAGAAGATACAGAATATAAATATTCATCGTTTAAAAATTTTATTAATGCAGCTGAGAAATATAAAATTCCAGTAAGTGCTTATTGTGTTTCTAGTTTAGCTGAAAAGGAGGAATATCTACCCTTAATGAAAATGGCTGCAAAATCTCCTTTTATTGAAATTGGATCTCATAGCCATTCACATAAAAAAATTCTAGGAACCTCGGTAGAAAACATTAGATTGGAAGTTAAAAAGTCTAAGGAAATTATTGATCAAATAAGTCAACGGAAAATCACTGGGTTTAGGCCTCCTAGAGAAGAGTTAGATGATGCCATGATTAATGAATTAATTGATGCAGGGTATAGCTATGTTTTGGAGAAAAATAAAGGTTATTTATACCCACATGAAGAACACGAAGGGTTGTACATTATTCCAAGAACTGCAACAGATGATTATCAATATTTAGTCAGTTTAGAATGGGGACAAGATGAAATTGTCCAAAGAATGATATTTGAAACTGAATTTATTACTTCATTAGATGGTATTTATAGTCTAAGTGTTCATACTCACCTAATGGCGTATAAAAATAATATAGAAATGCTTGAAAAATATTTTGAATACGTTAGCAAGAACTCCAAATTAACAGCATTAACTGGCCAAGGGTTAATTGATAAAGTTAAAAAAAGAGAACAAATATCTTACGATATAAAACAAACAGCTAAGAATTTTTTAATTAATGTAAAAAATAAAAATATTGATAGTCTTGAAAAACTATCTTTTAGAGTTTTTTGGACAAAACCTATTCAAATTGAAAATGTTCGGTCAGAAATTAGAGGAATAGGGGTTACGTACAAAAATAACCTAAAAGCACGATTTACCGATATTACTATTTCAATAATAAACCCATTATCTTCTTTAAACCTGATTGCTGAATACTCATTACAATGAAAGTACGTATCTCAGTATCAATCTTTTTTTTGGTTCTAATAAGTGGATGTAGTCAATTTAATAAAAAAGGGTATGTTGCTGTTGGAGGGTATGAATATTGTAAGAGTGTTAATGGAAATATTATTGCATTTGACAAACAGTGTCCACCAGAGAGAAAAGTTTTTATTAATGAGGTTATTAAAGATATAGCACCAAATACAAACTCAGTGACTATTTGGATTAATCGAGATTGGCAAGAGAGTTGGTATAAAATAGAGGATATCCAGTCTAATATTATTGATCGAGGATATACACCTATTTTTATTTTTTATTGGTTTGCTGATGATATTTCGCCAAAATTTATAAAAGAAAATAAAAAAAAATATTTTACTGCTTTGAGGCGAATGGTTTGGTTTCTTGACCAATTAGATGGAGAGAAAGTTGTTATCCTCAATCCAGAGTTTAATGAGAATGGTATTGAAAGTTATGAGCCTTTTAATGATTTATTAATAGACAGCATCAACTTGGTTAAACAGGTAAAACAAACGAAGGTCAGTTTTTGTATGGGAGACTTTGGGAATTATCAAAATATATCTGACAAAAAAAATTGGCAAGGTTTTCACCTAAGTGTTCATAGAGCAATTCAGCATGTTGATTTTATTACCTTTCAGGAAATGCGGGGTAGTACGAGAAATAGATCAGAGGAAATTTTAAAAACACCCGAAAGGTCGTTGGCATTTGCTAAATATTTAACTAAAAGATATCACAAACCCACTTTTTTAGCCTATTTAGCACTTTCAAGTTATGGTGATAATGGACTAAAAATTCAAGAGAAAGTTTATCAAGGTTTTGCTAAATTAATGCCTGAATTTATTTCCCAAGGAAATTTAATTGGATTTAATTCATTTCATTTAATGGATGTGCCTCATCATGTAGGATATTTTAAGGAGGCAGAAAAGCATTTTGGCATAGTGGATTCTAAAGGTACTCCAAAACCTGCATTAAAACAATTTCAGAATATTCATTTTTAAAGTTTAAACCCTTTCTATTATCCAGCTAAGTGAAATTAAAGCTGTTAGGCTTGAAATAATTTTCATAGTAAGAGGATAAACGGACGAGTGTTTCTTGATAGCCATTAAAATAGGTAATGTGATGAGTACTAAAACAAGTTGCCCTATTTCAACTCCAACATTAAAGCTAAGTAATAAAAAAACTAAATATTCACTATCTAGCTTCATTTCTTGTAGAGCATTAGCAAACCCAAAGCCATGGATAAGGCCAAAAATAAAAGCAGCTTGCCATAAAAAATCCATCTGTTTATGCCGAACGTTAGCAAATGCAGTGATAAAGACTGATATAGCTATGGAGACTTCAATTAGTTTTATAGGTAATGATACTACTCCTAATACAGATAGTATGAGGGTAATCGTGTGAGCTGCACTAAAGCTGGTGACAATTTTAATAATGTCCTTACCAACTTGAGTCGATGTTTTTGTTAATAAATAGTGATTGAGGCTAGGAAGTAAAAGCATTAATAAAAATAAAAGATGATCTATTCCAAGCCAAATATGCCATATACCTTCTATAAAGAAATTAAACATCGACGTGGTAATAGAAAAGGTTTCTAATAGAACCTGGATGTGGCTTTTATCAAGTTTTAGAGTTTCAAGAATAGGGGCGTTTTTCTGTTGGATATGGACGTAGCAGATTTGTTTATTATCTATATCAAAGAAAAGGTCGTATTTGATGCTGATAGACTGAATTGACGGTTGTGGCTCAAGTAACTGTGTAAAAATAAGAAATGTTTGATCATCCTTTCTTTCGAGATCAAATGATTCAAAATTCAAGTTGATTTCTTGATTATCTATTGATAACTGAAAATGTTGTTTCACATAAGTAATAATAGGGTCTTGGAATAGTTTAATTTCTTTCCAGCTAATAATTTCATTTTTATTTCTATCTAATTGAAAAATGGACTCTAAGTTATTAGATTCTACTTCCCAGCGCAGTGTTGGTGAACTAGAGTCTTTTAAATCGATAAATATATATGATTCATAAAGTTGGTGAGAATAACATGGGGGGCAAATCAGCAGTAGTAAGAGGGATAGTTTTAGGTAATAGCCAAGAAATCTCCCGCCTACCTTATTTGCCTTTTCTTGCATTTTTTATTGTCAGTAGCCTTGGTAACATTTTTTATCTTTATCTTTATTTAAGAAACCTCTAATCAACTTAATCAGAGGTTCCTTAAGAAAATTAAATAACTCCTCTTTCAATAACAGGTAAAACTGAATAGGTAATTCCTGAGCCTGAAAACTCGGTTTTTAAACGATGGGTCAGAGTTGGTAAGTCATGTTTAGCAACATACATCTGAAAGCGTATTTGTTGTTGTTTTCCCCTCACTTGTTCAGCCAGAGATAATCCTTTATTTTTATGGTCATGTGCACTGACAGGAAAACTACTAAAGCCGTAATCTACTTCAAATGTTAGCAAACAATCTATAATTGCTTCTTCAAGACTATAAGGCACAGTTAAGATAACTAAAAACTCTTCATTATCCATTACTTATCTCCTGATTAGTTTTATCCATAAATAATTGATATAACATTGGCAGTAAAATCAATGTTAGTAAGGTTGAAGAAACTAAGCCCCCAATAACTACAATTGCCAAGGGGCGCTGTACCTCTGAGCCTGGTCCCGATGCAATTAATAAAGGCATTAATCCAAAAGCTGCGGTGGTAGCCGTCATCATGACCGGGCGTAATCGACGTGTTGAGCCGATAATCACTACCTGAGCTAAGTCCATGCCTGTTGCGCGTAGTTGATTAAAATAACTGACCATAACAACCCCATTTAATACGGCAATTCCAAGTAGGGCGATAAAACCAATAGATGCTGGCACAGATAAGTATTCTCCTGATACCCACAGGGCAAATACGCCGCCAATCATGGCGAGAGGGATATTGGATAGAATTAAACCTGCTTGCTTAACTGAAGAAAAAGTTGAAAAAAGTAATAAGAAAATCAAAATTAGTGAAATAGGAACAACGAGTGCTAAGCGGGCAGAAGCACGCTGCTGGTTTTCAAATTCCCCTCCAAATTCTACATAATAGCCTGTTGGTAGATTGAGTTTTTCTTTAATTATTTTGCGTGCTTCATCTACGAAACCAACTAAATCACGCCCTTCAACATTACTTTGAATAACTACAAAACGTTGTCCTCGCTCCCTATCAATCGATACAACACCCTCTACTCGGTCTAGTTTGGCTACAGCGGTAATGGGTACATGTCCTCCGCTTGGCAAAGTGATTTGTAGGTTTTCAAAGGTAGAAATATCACTCGATCCACGTATGATTAAGGGAGTTCGAGTTATGCCTTCTTGGATAATACCAATATTAAGTCCCTCAATCTGGGAGCGTAATAGGGCTGCAATATCATCACTACTGAGTCCTAACCGACCCGCTGCTTGATGATCAATAGATAGCTGCAAGAATTGAATACCTTCATTTTCACTAGCAAAAACATCCGTTGCCCCCTTAATAGATTTAAGTATAGTTTCAATTTCTTTGGCTTTTGCATTTAATTCATCAAGATCTGATCCAAATAATTTAACAGCAACATCTCCACGGGAGCCTGTTAGCATCTCTGAAACACGCATTTCAATCGGTTGGGTAAAGCCAAAAGCAAGTCCAGGTGTTTGGCTCATGATCTGTCGAATTTCTTCTATTAACTCTTCTTTACTCTCCATGCGCCATTGATCTTTCGGTTTTAAAACCAAGAATGCATCTGTGTCATTTAAACTCATTGGATCTAGACCTAACTCATCTGTCCCTACGCGAGAGATTATATTAATAATTTCTGGGATATTTTTAAGTAGGTTTTTCTGAACCTGAACATCTAGTGCAACCGTTTGTTCTAATGTGATAGATGGCAACTTTTCTACTTGTAAGACAATGTCTCCTTCATCCAAAGTTGGCATAAAGGTGCTGCCAATTTGGGTAAAGATAATACCAGTCACAACTAAAAGTCCTGCTGCGATAGAAAACACTTTCTTAGTATTACTTAAGCTCCAGAGTAGAACCGGTTGATAGAGTCTTTGTAATTGTCTTGGCAGCCAGGGTTCTTCAGCTGAAATATGTGTTAATAACCAAGATGAAAGTACAGGAATGGCTGTAAAAGCTAATAATAAAGCACCGCTTAGTGCAAAAACAATCGTAAGAGCAACCGGGGTAAATAATTTGCCCTCTAAGCCTTGTAAGGTTAATAGAGGTAAAAATACGATGATGATAATCAAAGTGCCGGATGTAACTGGAAGTGCAACTTCCTTCGTTGCTCTATAAATAATATGTAGGTGAGGGAGTCTTTGTGATTTTTCTTTGTCGGCTAGATGAGTCGAAATATTTTCTACGACCACAATTGCGCTATCGACTAACATACCAATTGCTATTACTAGCCCGCCTAAACTCATTAGATTGGCGGACATATCCATATTTTTCATTAGAATAAATGTCACCATAGCTGCCATGGGAAGTGAAAGTGCAACGGTCAAAGCTGCTCTAAGGTTTCCTAAAAATAAAATAAGTAAAATGACCACCAATACAATAGCTTGTATTAATGCATTTGAAACTGTGCTGACAGCTTTGTCGATTAAGTCTCCTCTGTTATAAAAAATATTAATTTTTACTCCTTCAGGAAAACCAGGGCTAATTTCGGCTAGTTTTTTTTCTACCTCAATCACTGTTTGTCGGGCATTAGCACCACGCAAACTTAATACTAAGCCTGTGACTGCTTCACCTATACCATCTTTTGTAACCGCTCCATAACGGGTTAAAGAGCCTATTTTTATATCGGCGACATCACTAACAGTAATTGGTGAACCAGATCTTTGATCAACAACAATAGAACGAATATCATCTAATGTCTTTATTCGACCTTCTGCGCGCACTATTAATGCTTCTTCACCTTCTTTTAACCTGCCAGCACCATCATTTCTGTTATTTGATTTAAGTGCATCAATCAGTTGGTTGGTACTGATATTTCTCGCTGACATACGAATGTTATCAGGGGATACTTCAAAGCTACGAACTAAACCTCCAAGTGCATTGACATCAGCAACGCCAGGAACAGTTCGTAATGCGGGGCGGATAACCCAATCAAGTAAACTACGACGCTCCATCAGGGTTAAATTACCTCCTTCAATAGCGAACATAAACATTTCACCTAAAGGTGTGGTCATGGGAGCTATACCACCTTCAACTCCTTCTGGTAAATCACTCCATATCGTATTGAGTCGTTCAGCAACTTGCTGACGAGCCCAAAAAATATCAGTGCCTTCTTCAAAATCAATAGTAATATCTGTCAGTGCATACTTTGCTAATGAGCGAAGCATAGTCTGTTTGGGGATACCAAGTAATTCAACTTCAATTGGCGCTGTAATACTTGTTTCAACCTCCTCAGGTGTCATTCCATTTGCTTTAACAATGACTTTTACTTGGGTTGGAGATACTTCTGGAAAGGCATCGATAGGAATATTTTTTACTGAGTAATAACCAACGCCCACTAACAGAAAAATCAGCAAGACAATAAGTATTCGCTGAGACAGAGCAAAGCGTATGAGGTTTGACATTATTCATCACCCCCTAAGTCTAACCAACTTGCTTTAAGAGCAACGGTGCCTCGAATAGCTACTTCTATATTTTCTTTTAATGCATCTGTACCAGTAAGAATAGAATGATGTTTCTGTTTACCAACAACGTTGATAGGGCTAACTTTAAACCCTTGGTCATTCCGAATAAATAGATAAGCTTGCCCCTCGCTTTGTGCTATAGCAGCGTTTGGGATGACAAATGTTGGTTGGGTGCTAGCTTTAATAATTTGTACGTTAACATTTTGTCCTGCTCTTAAGCTAGGCTGTTTGTCAGAGATAATTGCTCTGGTTAGTATGGTTTGTGTTTGAGAGTTTACACTTTGACCTATTAAACTGATGGTTCCACTCACATCTGTACCATCTATCTTAACTTTGTCTGTTATTAGTATTTTCCCAATACGCTCTTGTGGAATATTGATCTCTAGCCAAAGTTGATCCAAATTAGCAATGCGATAGATAGGCGCAAGAACATCAAGTCTTTCGCCGGCAGTACCCATACGATTTAAAATGACACCTTTAATCGGTGAACGAATACTTAACTCGCTGCTTAGCTTGCGATGGGTAGTCAGTTTTTTTAAGTCACTAGAAGACATGCCTGCAATTTCCAGGAGTTGCTTGGCTTCGTTAGCTTCTGCCACAAAAGCAAAATAATTATTACGATTTTCCTGCCAGCGGCGATTAGAAATAATGCCTTCTTTTAAAAGCTTTTCATTTCTTTGGTAACTTGTCCATGCGAGTTTTTTCTCGTTTTGCGCCTTAAGATATTGACGTTGAAGAGATAATAGCTCTGGGCTTTTAATTAATGCGAGTATCTGATCTTTTTCGACTTTATCTCCGATAGCAACATAAAGTTTACTGACTAATCCAGCTTGTGCTGTACTTACAATGTATTCTTGACTAGGTGGAATAACTACTTTTGCTGGTGCATAAAGCAGTGGAATATCTTGAACAGATTTCAGTTTATCTATTTTTACCCCTAGATTATTAAGCTGAGACGGGGTTAGCATTATTTGGTTGTCACTAGCTTTAGTAGCAGTACATGTTAAAAACAAAAATACGAGCAAAGTTTTTTTCATGGTAGTACTCCAACTGCTTGGTTATATAGGGCAATGTTTTTCTGTAACATAATTTCATGCTCGTTAGCTAAAAGAGTAGCGTTATGTGTTCGAGCTTGAATTTTGAGTAAATCCATTAAATTGATTTCACCTGCAGCAAAACTTAGATCCGTCATTTTTAAATGATGTTCGGCAATTTGTTTGAGTTCATTGGCAATTTTTAGTTCGGTTCTAGTTACTTCTAAAGCATGCTCTGCTTCATGGTGTTCTTTTTCTAAATCTCGAAAAAGGTGCGATCTTTGTGCTAGTGCCTCTGTTAGTTCAATATTTGCAGAGGCAATTTCAGGTGCTAGATGAGCACTACCACCAAATGGGATGGATACTTCTACACTCATGCTTTCAATATCATCATCATTTTCATCACCTTTTTCACTTTTTCCTCCCAGAATAAAGCTGTTTTGACCTGAGCCGGCAGATTTTACCCAGTTAAGCTCTGCTTGTTTTCGATTAACAACAGCATTAATGGCAAATAGCTTGGGATGATTTTCTGTGATTTCTTTAATAGAACTTAGTTCTTCTTTGAAAGAGGAGGGAAGTATCGTTATTTGAGTTAGGCTAATATAGCCCTTGCGAGCATGCATTAGTTCAGCCTCGGCTTTTGCTAGTAAGGCGCGTTTTTCTAGATGATCACTTTGAGCTAGTAATAAATCTGAGCGAGGTAAATCACCTAATTCAAGTCTGCGTTTTACTTTATTGAGGAGTTTTTCAGAAATACCTAAGTTTAATATGGCTTGTTCGTGGCGAAGAGTTTCTAGCTCTATATTCCATAAAGCAGATCTAACTAATCCTGCTACATTTAACAGTATAACTGAAGATTGTCCCTTTGCAACAAGGTGTGCTTGTTCTGCAACGGCCTGTCCGGCAGAACGTTGACCCCAATTCCATAAAGGGAGTTCTAATTCGGCTTCAATTTCTCTGGAACCAATATCATCACCAGGTAAATCATCTTGATAACGCATGGCAAAAGTTGGGGCTCCAGCTAATAAACTATGACCTCTTTGTTGCAAAGCATCTGCTTCTTGTTTTAGTGCAGAGCTCAGCATTTGATCTGGAAACTTTTCTAAAGTTAGTTTGATGACTTTAGATAGAGTTAGCGTTTTATCAATTTGAAAATAGTGATGATGATCAACGATAGCGTGCTCATGGGCATAGCAAATGGGCGAAGCTAACAGTATTAAAAACAGTGATCTTATAATATGTCTAAAGTTAGACATGATGGAACTCCAGGTAAAGTTGTTTGTAAGTAAGTACAAAAATGTCATCATTACACGATTGATTATCGGCCGGTAATGATTAACCTTATAATTTACGAAATGAAATGTTTGGCTATTTTTTGCTTGAAAACAATTGATAATAGTGTAGAAAAATTTTGAGTTGGCTCTAAGAAATCACACAGTAATTCTAGTCGAAATATATTGAATTTGAGAGATAGGTTAGAGTTTTTATTAGAAAATAGTTATATCTTGGTTGGGGAGGCACGAGAAGGCAGCAAAGTATAATGTGCTGTAGAAATATGATTTTGATGGTAATAGAGAGAGTCAAAAATAGATACTCTATTGATCACAGAATTAAGCGTAAATATGCTGTTGAGCAAATAAAAAACTTGTGAACTATCAGAAAGTATCTTATTTTGTTTTATGGCAGCCCCAATACTGATTATTGTGTGTTCATCAGTTAAGGGGTGATTTATTGGTAGGAAGGTGGGAGAGTCATTCGTTACACTAAAATGTTCTAACCCTGGGAGATGAATTCCATTATCAAATGATTCTCCACTTGCATGTACATGCATTAATGGTGCTATCAATTGTAGCAATACCAATAGAGTAGTGAGCAATTTAGTCGGCGATAAAAACATTTAAGTAGAGAGTGTGACTAGAGGTATAATTGTAACTATAAATATAAGAAAACACTAATTTTATTTCTGATGTGTTAAAAATAGCAATAGTTTATTTGAGAAATTATGAAGAAAAACACGGGATTATTTGTAACATTGTTAATTAGCCTTACTTTAGCTTTGTCGAGTATTCCCGATGCTGAAGCTAAACGATTTGGATCTGGTGGGTCTTTTGGAGGGAAATCGTCTTTTAGCAAACCTTTTCGTCAATCTAATAATTCAACCCCTAAACGTTCAGCAAGCCAGCAAAAAGCTTACAATCATAATCAGGCGTCTAGACAAAATATGAGTCGTCGTGGAGGATTAATGGGGATGTTAGGAGGCTTGGCACTGGGTGGTATGATAGGTGCAATGCTATTTGGTGGTGCATTTGAAGGGATCAACTTTATGGATATTTTGATCTTTGGAGGAATAGCTTACCTACTCTTTAAATTATTTGCAGCTAAATCAGGCGCAAGACAGCGACCTGCATATAGTCGAAGTGACTATACTGCTCAGCAGAATGGTTATAAACCGGAACCATTTTCTTCATCATCAAGACAAAGTTCAGCTAGTTTTGATACCGATGTTATGTTCAACAAAGAAAATAAGAAAAATTCTTTATCTGATACCAATTTTCAAGATGATGCTGATTTTGAAGAAAATACTGTTCCTGCTGGTTTTGATGAATCTGATTTTCTTAAGGGAGCAACAGGTGCATTTAAGGATTTGCAAACAGCGTGGGATAAACAAGATTTAGTAGAGATTAGAGGGTTAACTACAGACAAGGTTTTTGCTGAAATTCAGGGGCAGTTAAAAGCATCTGCTGAAACAAATCAAACCGATGTGTTAAAAGTGGATGCAGAATTATTGAGCATAAGAGAGATAAGTTCTGAGTTAGAAGCTGTCGTTTTATTTGATTCTATTATTAGGGAGAATACTGATAGTCAGGCAAATCAGGTAAGAGAAGTTTGGCATTTTATAAAGTCTAAAAACAGTTTACAACCTAAATGGTATCTTGATGGAATTCAGCAATTAGAGTAATAGAGAGTTAAAATGCAAGCTGATAGCGAAAAAGTAAAAAAAAGATATAATCGGATAGCTCCTTTTTTTGATGCCTTGGAAGGTTTTTTAGAGGGGATAGCTTTTAAACAGCGCCGAAAAATTTTATGGAGCAAAGTTAAAGGTGAGGATCTATTGGAGGTGGGTGTCGGAACAGGCAAAAACTTTTCTTTCTATCCTCCAGATATTCGAGTTACAGCAGTAGATTTTAGCCAGGATATGTTAAGAGAAGCTAGAAAGAAGCGTCATAAAAATAAAGTTTCAGTCGAGTTGGTTTTGATGGATGTGCAATCTTTATGTTATGCAGATAATAGCTTTGATACTATCATAGCATCTTTCGTTTTTTGTTCTGTTCCTCAGCCTATTAAGGGATTACAAGAACTATATAGGGTTTGTAAGCCAGGAGGACAGATTCTTTTATTGGAACATGTTCTTAGTTCAAGCACGATTAAGTCAGCAATAATGAACTTTTTAAACCCGTTTGTTGCACTATTCTTTGGTGCTAATATTAATAGACAAACAGTCAAAAATGTTCAAGCATGTGGGTTTGAAAAGGTACTGGTAGATCCTGCCAGTAGTGACACAGTGAAAATAATACAAGCAATAAAGCAATAAAGTAATTAAGGTAAATCATTGAAGAATACTGCTAAACAAGTGATAGCTCAATTAAAAAATATAGTTCAAACACGTATTCCAACCGCGCATGGAGAATTTGTCTTACACTATTTTAGTAATAATATTGATGATAAAGAACATATTGCTTTTGTGAAAGGGGATGTGACTAATAAAAAAGGTATTCCTGTTCGAATTCATTCAGAATGCTTTACGGGCGATGTTTTAGGTTCTCGTCGTTGTGATTGTGGTGAACAACTTGATATGGCTTTAAAGCTGATAGATAAGGCGGGCTGCGGTATTTTGATTTATTTAAGGCAAGAAGGTCGTGGTATTGGGCTATTAAAAAAATTACAAGCTTATAATCTTCAAGATAAAGGATTAGATACCGTTGATGCTAATATTCATTTAGGTCATCTTGCAGATGAAAGAGTATATGACTTTGCTGCATTGATGTTGGAAGATCTTAGTGTAGAGTCGATTTCTTTAATTACTAATAACCCTAAAAAGATCGAAGAACTTATTAAATTAGGTGTACAAGTTGATCAGCGTATTCCCATAGAAACTCATATTCACCATGATAATGTGGATTATTTAAAGACTAAAGTTGAAAAAATGAGCCATATGTTAACTATGTCTGATAAGAAAGATTCAAAATAATCAGGTGTGCCTCTTACGTTTTATAAAGATGTAAACATGATCAATGGAGCAGATCATGTTTACATTTAGACGATTGGTCGATTAGTTAGAACCAAAATCCAGTAGTTTCCAAACCAAATCTCCTCCAGTATTACCTTCAAATGCAAATTGAGCCCAATAATTATTTTGGCCTTGTTTTACTGAATCAAATTTCATAAAAAAGGTACTTGGGTTGTCGGAAAGATGAGCTGAAACTGTGTTGAGTGGTACGCTTGCCACAGGAGCATAGCTTTTTAGTTTCCATAATAAGTCACCTGCTGCATTTTTTCCATGCGGAATTAATGTCGCTGAATAAAATAATGGTTGCTGTCCTACTCTTTGATACTCAATGACAGGAATGGATAACTCCCTGCTTTGTGTGAGAGTCGTTGCATTATTTTGATATTCTGCAGAAGGAGGTGTGGTTGTATCAGAACCAAATACGGAAACTTCATACCAAGCTACCCAAGAAGGTGAGGTAGTTGTTTCAATTCTGATTTTTTGAGCTTTTATGGGTGACGGTAATGTCAATGTTAAGGGGCTACTTTTCTCTGTCACTTGATCCCATGTATGACTTAGTACATTATCAAAATACACATTGTGGATTGTATTTCCTGCGGGTGATTGGTCAACTACTGCTTTTATTTCTGATATTTCTTTTCTAGAGCCTAAATTGATTTCTATCCATTGAGGGGGGTTTATTCCAGAATTCCAGCCTGTTAATGGGTTTGAATCGATAGCATTTTCTGGCTTAAATTCGTTTAATGATTTGCTCGCAGTGGCGGTGACTCCCGGATTTGCTGTAAGGTTCACAGTGGCTGCAAAAGAAAATGCTGAGCTAAGTGTTATTAAGCCAAAAAAAGCGTATCTTGTTATACCCTTAAAAATCATGTGTGTACTCCTATTTTGTGGAAAAAGGATAATCATTATTATCTAAAAGGGTATTTTTATACGCTGGTTCTAATGATTTATCAAGGGTAAAAACAAGGTAAGAGGGTTATAGTTTTTAATGTGGTTTGATAAATGCCTAATTCATGTATGGTTCATGAATAGGCGATTATAGTGAGAAGATTTTAATATCGATTGTCTCTGGAGCTAAACAGTGTTTGTCATTACAAGCTTGTAATTGGACTTGAGCGGCAATACTTGAGTTATGTTCTAGTTCATCAGGAAGCGTGGCTTTCAGAATAACTTTATTTTCATATAATGCGAGTTCTTTTTGTCCAAAGCTCAATTTTTTAATGATTGGTGTTGGATAAATAATTTGGTTAAGTTTATTTTCAATCAAACTTACTTTGGTGGGAATTAAATTATTTTGCAAAGGTTGATGAGCATTAATATGCCAACCTGGTTTTATATTAATAAATATGAAGAGTTTATTATCTTCTGAACGATTAGCCCGAACAGCAACGGCACCTTTGGCTGCATATTGAACTGAACTTATTTCAGCCTCATTAAGTAATGCTGCTGCACTTAAAAAATGGGTAAAACTTGTAGGGCTATTATTAATTTTAGTGGAAAATGCAGCTAATATAGCTTTTGCTTTTCTAGGATAATTTAATAGTGTAGTGCGTTTAGTTAATTTTGCTAAAACATGGGTGGCAACTGCATTAGCAGAGGGTATAGCACTGTCTTTAATATCTTTTGGCCGTACCATCATAGACTGGCTTTCAGTGGCTGTATTCATAAAAAAACCATGGTTTTTCTCATCCCAAAACAATTGGATCATGGTGTCTGTTAATAGCTGAGCCTTAGTAAGCCATTGCTCATTTCCCGTTTGATCATATAGTTTTATTAATGCATTAGAAAAAAAAGCATAATCTTGTTGATTGCCAGTGACCGATGAATGTCCTTGCCAATGAATTCGCCAGAGGTCCCCTGATGGTTGACGATTATTATCCCACAACCAATGAGCAGTTTTTTCTGCTGCTGTAAGGTATTCAGGTTGTTTTAGAACTTCAAATGCTAAGACTAGTGTGTCTATCATCATGGCATTCCATGCCGTTACGATTTTGTCATCAAGCAAGGGAGGAACGCGTTGTTGACGAAAGGATTTTAGGTCTTTTCTTATTTGCTCAATTTGAGAAAGTAACGCTTGTATCGTCACATCATGTTTTTGAGCATAATTTTCTAGTTTAGTAGCTAGATATAAAATTGAATGACCTTCAAAATTACCTAAGGGTGTTACGCCGTATAAATCTATAGCACGTGTGGCAAGTTTAGGAGATAAAGCTTGTTTTATTTGATTAGGTGTCCAGACAAAAAACTCGCCTTCTACACCATTGCTATCGGCATCTGTCGCAGAATAAAACCCTCCCTTTACTGCCTGCATGTCCTTAAGCACATAATTTAATGTTTGTTTGGCTATCCGGGCGTATTCATCATTACCCGTAAGTTGGTAAGCTTGCAGATAAACTTTTGCTAGTTGAGCTTGGTTATACAGCATTTTTTCAAAATGTGGGACGAGCCATTCTCTGTCAGTAGAATAGCGATGAAACCCACCTCCAACTTGGTCATAAATCCCACCTTGCAACATTGCTTGTAAGCTGGACTCTACAACTTTTAGAGCTTTTTTATCATTAAAACGCTGGTAAGCTTCAAGTAAATAGGAAAGTAGAAGTTCATTGGGGAATTTTATATTTTGACCAAAGCCACCATACTGAGGGTCTTGTACTTTGGTTAACTGATTTGCTGTTTGTTGTAGCAAGTTTAAGTTGAGTGACTGGGTTTGTTTACTTGATTTTTGAGTATTAGTCACTGCCGCAGCGACCTCATCTGCACGTTTTAACACTAAAGTATTTTGTTGAGTCCATACTTCTTGAACACGAAGTAAAAGTTTTTTAAACGGTTCTGGAGGAAAATAACTATCACCTAAAAATGTTTTACCTTCGGGGGTAACAAAATTTGACATGGGCCAGCCACCCCGGCCAGTTAATAAAGTGACGGCTTCCATATAAATAGCATCAACATCAGGCCTACTTTCTCTGTCTACTTTTATTGAGATAAAATATTTATTTAACAATGCTGCAATTTTGGGGTTATCAAAGCTTTCTTCCTCCATCACATGACACCAATGGCACGTCGAATACCCAATAGACAAAAATATGGGTTTATTTTCTCGTTTGGCCTTAGCAAAAGCCTCATTTCCCCATGGATACCAATGTACAGGGTTATGGGCATGTTGTAATAAATAAGGTGAGTCTTGCAGGATCAGTTGGTTGATATATGATGGTTGACCATTATCTAATATATTTTTAGTGCGTGGCTTATAGTTTTTTCCTTTTGAGGTAAAGGATGCATGTAATTGTTGAGCTAGTTCAGGAGGGTAATATTGAATTTCAGCTGTATAACCCGTAGTAGAAGCCATTATAAAAAATAGACAAGCAAGATAATAAATAAAGTTGGTATAGCTAGGAATATGAGGATATGTAGAGAGAGATATCTGTTTCATAAATCCAGAAGGCGTTTATGGTGGATTAGCTATAAAAATGGCATAGTCTTAATGAGGTATTAAATATCCATCTGACTCAATACTAAATGGTTTAATTTTTTCACCTAGTCTTATCGCTGTTAATTGGCCACCCCAAAGGCAGCCAGTATCAATGGCATAAATATTCTGTTCTTGATAATAGCCTAAGGTAGACCAATGGCCAAAAATAATTTTCATCTCAGATGATCTTCTATTGGGTACAGTAAACCAGGGCATTAAGTTTTTTGGCTGTGAGCCAATTGAACCAGAATGTGTGAAATCAAGTCTACCATTAACTTCGCAATAGCGCATCCGTGTAAAGCAGTTAATGATAAATCGGATTTTCTCCATGCCTTTTAATTCAGGAGACCACTTATTAGGTTTGTCACCATACATGACTTTAAAAAAATTCATGTAGTTAGAGCCTTGTAGAGTTTTTTCTGCTTTTTTTGCCATTTTTTTTGTTTGAGAAAAATCCCATTGAGGAGGTAAGCCTGCATGTAACAAACAGAATGTATTGTTGTAATGAAATAAAGGCTGGTGCCTTAACCAATGAAGAAGATCATCACAATCGGGTGCTTTCAACACTTGAGATAGAGAATCTTTTTTACGAGGTGTTCTTTGTTTAAACGCTGTCGCTAATAAATGTAAATCATGATTTCCTAAAACAGTTTGTGCTGAACTACCCAATGATTTAACAAAGCGTAATGTTTCTAATGATTTTGGCCCGCGGTTGACAAGGTCGCCAGCAAACCACAGTTTGTCTGATTTATCATCAAACTTTATTAAATCTAAGAGCTTTAATAAATCATCAAAACAGCCTTGAATATCACCAATTGCATAGATAGCCATATTTTGTAGTGACTAATGTATTATTCGTGGAATAGATAAGGTGAACTTTGGAATGGAGGCTTTAAAATTATCACCTGAGTCTGAAATCATTAAATATTTACCCTGCATTACACCAATGGGAGTTTCAATCATGGCTCCGCTAGAATAGCGAAACGACTCCCCTGATTTTAAATAGGGTTGTTCTCCAATCACTCCATCACCTATGATTTCTTGAACTTTACCATTTGAGTCGGTAATTAGCCAATGGCGAGATAATAATTTTGCTGGAATTACACCTGCATTAGTTATAGTAATTGTGTAGGAAAAAACGTAACGTTCATCTTTTGGTGACGATTGAGATTCAATATATTGGGGCTTGGCTTCAACTATAATATTATTTTTTTTTTTGCTCATAGTTAAGATGATATAACAATTAGACGTACTATACTTGTAGTAAATAAGATACTGATGTGAATTAGCAACTTAAGTAGACTTATTCTTAAGAGTATAGCTTAACTTGTTATAATTACTGAGTGTTTTTGGCTCATAATCATAGGTGTATCACAACAATTTTTAATCAATGACTATTAGATGTTTGTTTTTATTAGGATTTCTATTTTTGGCTCAACCTGTTTTAGCCATGGATAGTGATTATTTATTTTCTGCTGCTATTTTAGGGAAAACGGAAAGAGTTAAATCATTATTGGCTAAGGGTGTAGATGTTGATGCAGTAACAATAACAGGAAGAACTGCAATGATGGCGGCATGTTTTAATGGTAATGAACGTGTGGTTCGACTTCTCCTTACTTACGGTGCAGACGTTAACTTAGCCGATAAGATGGGAATTACTGCATTAATGGATGCAGTCGTTTTTGGAAGTGAAGATTTGGTTAAATTACTTATAACAGCAGGTGCAAATATAGATGCATTCGATAAACAAAATATGTCGGTTATCGATAAAGCAAAAAAGACAAAATATATCAATATTGTAAAAATTTTAGAACCATTAGTGACGGCAGTAGAAGAAAAAACAGAAACTGATCCGTCTACAAAACCAGACGATACCATTGAAGAAAATAAGGAATAAATAACAATGAGTGAAAATGAATCAAATAAAAGTCAACCCATACATATTCATATATTAGGGATATGCGGCACTTTTATGGGCGGGCTTGCATTAATAGCTAGAGAGTTGGGCTATAAAGTCAGTGGTTCTGATCAAAATGTGTATCCCCCGATGAGTACTCAGCTTGAAGAGCAAGGTATTCAACTTATGAATGGTTATAAAGCAGAAAACCTAAATTGTAAGCCTGATTTGGTGGTTATAGGTAATGCTATGTCCCGAGGGAATGAGGAGGTTGAAGCAGTTTTAAATCAGGGGCTTAAATATATTTCAGGGCCTCAGTGGTTATCAGAGCACGTATTACAAGATAAGTGGGTGTTGGGTGTTGCAGGGACTCATGGTAAAACGACTACAAGTAGTATGCTCGCTTGGGTTTTGGAATACCAAGGTTTTAAACCAGGCTTTTTGATAGGAGGCATCCCATTGAATTTTGGGCTTTCTGCACGTTTGGGAGAAACTGATTTTTTTGTTATTGAGGCAGATGAATATGACAGTGCCTTTTTTGATAAACGCTCAAAATTTGTTCATTATCTCCCAAGAACAGTAATTTTAAATAATCTTGAATTTGATCATGCGGATATTTTTGATGATCTTGATGCCATTAAAAAACAATTTCATCATTTAGTGAGAACAATTCCTGGTGATGGATTAATTATTGCGCCTGAAGTTGATCAGAATATTACTGATGTATTACACATGGGGTGCTGGACACCTGTTGTAAAAACAGCTATTAATTCTGATGCTCCATGGTATGCGCAATTGAACAAACCAGATGGAAGTGAATATACAGTGGTATGTAACGGAGAAGAACACGGTGTTGTAGATTGGTCGTTAACGGGGGATCATAATGTCTACAATGGAATGGCAGCAATAGCTGCGGCTAAGCATATAGGTATCCTTCCCGCTGATGCAATTAATGCTCTTAAAAAGTTTAAAAATGTAAAGCGACGAATGGAAATGATCGCTAACATAAATGGAGTAACCATTTATGATGATTTTGCTCATCATCCGACAGCGATACAAATGACCTTGGAAGGTTTAAGAAAAAAAGTAGGATCAGAAAAAATAATTGCTATTGTAGAACCGCGTTCCAATACAATGCGGATGGGCGTTCATACTCAATCACTTGCTGAGTCTTTAAATACAGCTGATATAGCAATAGTTTACCAACCAGATAACTTAGACTGGGATTTGTCAGCATTAAAAAAATATAATGAAAACATTAAAATATACTCGACATTGGATGCCATTATTGACAAATTAAAGGCTGAATCTAATGGGGAAAGCCATTTTGTCTTAATGAGTAATGGCAGTTTTGGAGGGATATATCAACGTTTGAAAAAAGAGTTATAATCAAAACGTGTGAGTTTCATAATTAATACGATCAATGTTTTTATATTGATGCCGTTATGACTACAAACTAAAAAACGGTTTGTAGTCATAACGTGGATTATTAGAAATTGTCAGTAGTATTTCTAAGCTGATCTAAATCAGATTGAGCTTCTGGGTCGGAAGGAGAAACTTCTAAAGCTTTAGTATAAAGATATTCAGCATGTTGAAAATTTCCCTTTTTTATTTCATGTTTTGCCCATGTGAGATATTTGTTTTTGATTGTTTTAACGCCAGTAAGCGCTTGTTTATTATCTGGAAAACGACTGAGAATAAGTTTGAAAATGCTAAGGGCATTGTTGTTTGCTGGAGTCGTAAGGTTTTTCTCAGTAATTCTTTGTTGTGCGAGGGATAATAGTTCTGGTATACCATTAGGCTTATCAAGTAATTTATATAAATCATTATTTAGTTCTGCAATATACTTAAATTCCTCAGATTGCGGAGTCTTTTTAAGTGATAATAATGCTTCTAATGCTTTGGTATCATTAGGTGCAACTTCTAATGCTTTGTTTAAGAAGAACTTTGCTTGAGTGGTGTTTCCTTTACTTATTTCGTTTTTAGCCCAACCAAGATAAGTTTCTTTTATGATATTGATGCCTGATAAAGCTTGATGATTATCTGGGTTTAACTCCAGTATTTTTTTATACGTTGTCCAGGCATTATCTTCAGCAGGAGATACTAATTGTTTGTTAATAAATTGATGTTCAGCTCGTTGTAGTAGAGCTCTTATTTCTTTAGTTCTGTCAGGTGAGGAGGGGGGCTCAATACTCTGAGTAATCTCTGTGTTCTGCTTAGGTAATTCCTCACTTTGAGTTAATACTTCTTTGTTTTCTATAATAAGGTTTTTTTGAGCTTGTTGTTGGTTAGTAGGCTTGGGCTCAACGTCAGAATAAGGGTTACTAGGGTCTGAATCTTGTTTATCTCCTGTTATAAAATTCAAGCCTGAACTCACTAGCGTTGTAGCAATAATTCCCATTACAAATGCAAAAATAAAAATTGTTTTGGGAGACCGATCAACAGGTGTCTTGCTTTTTTTTAAGCTATGTATTTGATTGCTCGAATGAGCTTCACTTATTATTTTCTGATGTCGTTCATTGCTTGGTAATATGATTTTTTTCTTAGTACTGTTTTGGGACATAGCTTCATCATGTAAATCAGGTTGAAATAGTTTATTCTTAATAGGTAATTCTTGATTATCCTCTATGGGTTGTTTAGATGATTCAGTATTGTTAAAAGAAAGCAAGTCAGGAAGCTGGGGGTCTTGAGTTGTGTAGTCAAATTCATTTCCAAGAAATATACTATTCTCTAAAACTTCATCCATAACCTCTTCAGTTATAGTCGTTCTTTCTTCAATATTCGCTGTTAGTAAGCCTTGAGTGCAAAGGTTGTTTATTAACCCTGGCAAGCCTTTTGAATAGATAATAATGGATTCAATTGCAGCATTAGAAAATACATCTTGACCATACTCTTCTAAATCTTTTAAATGAAAGTTGATATATGATCTGATCTCATTTTCTGATAAAGGTTCCATCTGATATGAGCCGAAATTATTGATTAAAGTCGCTGGAAAATCAGATTCGTTGATTTCTGATTCAAGTTCAGGTGACCCCGTGACTATTAAATGTGACTGACAGGAACCAAAAGCTGTAGAATTAATTAGCTTTAAAATTTTTTTTAATATAGACGGTTCGTATTTAAGTGATTGATTAACAAATAAAACGATGTGTTTTATCGACTTTGTTTTGATTAGCCCTTTTAAAGTAGCTGCTTTTATATCTAATAAATTAGAGCTTTTGACATCTGAATAAGCTTTTGATGAGAAACCTTCTTTGAGTTTATTTCCTATAGAGTCAAGCAATTCCTCATAAGTAAGGGTTTCAGGGGTGATATCAATTAGAAACGATTTGTTTTCTAAGTTACTGATTGCCCTTTGAACTAACGTTGTTTTTCCACATTCTCTGGGGCCGGCAATAAGCAAAAGTTTTTTATTATTATTAAGATCAGCTATTAAATAATTGAGAAGATTCTGATTTGAATGACTAAGAAAACTCTGCTCTGGAGTTAACAGTGTAAAAATGGATTGGTTGAATTCGACAGTTTTAGTATTCATAAGAATATCCTAGCACGTTGCTTGAACCTTAAAGTTGATCTTGTTTTATTAGTTTAAATTTATATTGCTATTGGGTTGTCATTATTTTTACGTGTCAACTATTTAATAATACATTTCAGGTTGTCTTATGTGTATTTACGTGTTCTGACTGTAAGATATTGTAATATAAGATATAAGCGTTATTAGGCTCTATTGCTAATGAACAGCGAATGAATCATAGTCTTGTTTAGATTACTTTTATACTGGAATTAATGTCAAATTTATTCTGTTAAATTGCAATTAATTTGGTCGAGACCAGTGTCGTTGGTAATAGAGCATTGTACTGCTATTTATTTTAGAATGCTAATATCGATAAAAATCAATATTTAAAACGGCAGTAAATGTTGTGTGTCGAGTTGAAAATAGTCTTTTTTACCCCATATTAGAGTTAACTAATTATGTTTATTTAAAGGGGTACTTTATGCGAATGGATAAATTAACCAGTAAATTTCAGCAAGCTTTAGCTGATGCTCAAAGTTTGGCTTTAGGAAAAGATCATCAGTTTATTGAGCCTGTACATGTTATGTTGACATTATTGGATCAAGAAGGCGGTAGTATTAAACCTTTATTGATACAAACAGGAATAAACGCTATAGCAATGAGAGCTGAAATTGCTCAAGAAATTGATAGAATAGCAATTGTTTCGGGTTCAGGTGGAGACGTACAGCTATCTAATGAATTATCTAGAATGCTGAACTTAACCGATAAGATGGCACAAAAACGCAAGGATAACTTTATTTCCAGCGAATTATTTTTGTTGGCTGCTGTTGAAGCAAGCGGTACGTTGCAAGGGTTACTGAAGAAATATGGTGTTAATAAACAAGCGATAGAGCAGGCAATTGATAATATGCGTGGTGGTCAGCCTGTTGATGATGCTAATGCTGAGGACCAAAGACAAGCATTAAAAAAATATACCATTAATATGACAGAAAGGGCCGAACAAGGGAAACTTGATCCGGTGATTGGAAGAGATGATGAAATTAGGCGAACTATTCAGGTTTTACAACGTAGGACTAAAAATAATCCTGTTTTAATTGGTGATCCAGGTGTTGGTAAAACAGCGATTGTGGAAGGGTTGGCTCAGAGAATTGTCAATGGCGAGGTGCCTGAAGGGATTAAAGGAAAGCAATTATTATCATTAGATATGGCTGCTTTGATTGCCGGTGCAAAATTTCGTGGAGAATTTGAGGAGCGCTTAAAGGCTGTATTAAATGACGTTTCCAAGGAAGAAGGTCAGATAATACTTTTTATTGATGAATTGCATACAATGGTTGGCGCGGGAAAAGCTGAAGGTGCAATGGATGCAGGTAATATGCTAAAGCCAGCTTTGGCGCGTGGTGAATTACATTGTGTCGGTGCAACTACCTTAGATGAATATAGGCAGTACATTGAAAAAGATGCGGCATTAGAGCGACGTTTTCAAAAGGTTCAAGTTGATGAGCCAACAGTTGAAGATACGGTTGCAATATTACGAGGGCTTAAAGAGCGTTACGAAGTGCATCATGGTGTTGATATTACCGATCCAGCAATTGTTGCTGCTGCAACTTTATCTCATCGATATATTTCTGATCGACAATTACCTGACAAAGCGATTGATTTAATAGACGAAGCAGGAAGCCGTATTCGTATGGAAATGGATTCTAAGCCAGAAGTGATGGATAAGCTGGATAGACGTTTAATTCAATTAAAAATTGAACGTGAAGCAATGAAAAATGAGTCGGATAAAGCGTCTCAAAAAAGGCTAAAAATACTGGAAACTGAAATTTATGAGCTTGAAAAAGAGTATTCTGACTTTGAAGAAATATGGAAAGCTGAAAAAGCAGCTCTACAAGGGTCTGCTTTAATAAAAGAGCAATTAGAGCAAGCGAGGTTTAAATTAGAAACTGCAAGCAGGTCAAATGATCTAGCTTTAATGTCTGAGCTTCAGTATGGGGAAATTCCTAAACTGGAAAAAGAGTTGGATTTGGCTTCACAGGCTGAAATGCAGGAAATGAGCTTATTAAGAAATAAAGTTACAGAAGAAGAAATCGCGGAAGTGGTTTCTAAATGGACAGGCATTCCGGTTGCAAAAATGATGGAGGGAGAAAGAGATAAGCTATTAAGAATGGAAGAAGAGTTAGGCAATAGAGTCATTGGGCAAAAAGAGGCTGTACGTGCTGTGAGTAATGCTATTCGGCGTTCAAGAGCCGGGATATCTGATCCTAACAGGCCTAATGGGGCGTTTTTATTCTTAGGCCCTACAGGTGTAGGTAAAACAGAATTATGCAAGGCGTTAGCGGAATTTATGTTTGATACAGAGGACTCGATGGTGAGGATAGACATGTCTGAGTTTATGGAAAAACATTCTGTTGCTCGTCTGATTGGTGCTCCTCCAGGTTATGTGGGATATGAAGAAGGGGGGTATTTAACAGAAGCAGTGAGAAGAAAACCTTATTCTGTTATTTTGATGGATGAAGTAGAAAAAGCACATCCTGATGTCTTTAATATTTTATTACAAGTTTTGGATGATGGGCGTTTAACTGATGGACAAGGAAGGACTGTTGATTTTAGGAATACAGTCATTGTGATGACATCTAACCTAGGGTCTGATCGGATTCAGGAATTAGCAGGTGATGAAAATTATGAGTTAATGAAAGATGCAGTTATGGATATCGTAGGTACTCAGTTTCGCCCTGAATTCATTAACAGAATTGATGAATCCGTTGTCTTTCATCCATTGAGGAAGGAACAAATTAGATCTATCGCAACGATTCAGGTTCATCATTTGAAGAAACGACTACTTGAAAGAGAAGTTGGTTTTGAAATAAGTGAGCAGGCTCTTGATTTATTGGGTGAAGCTGGATTTGATCCAGTTTATGGCGCAAGACCTCTTAAAAGAGCGATTCAAAATCAATTAGAAAACCCACTTGCTAATGAGATATTGTCAGGAAATTTTGTTGCAGGGGATAAGGTGAAAATAGATGTAGAAAATGGAAAACTAACGTTCACCAAATAAGATGTAAAAAAGGAAATTGAAAAGCTGGCATCATAAAACTGGTGGCAGCTTTTTTTTCGGGGTATTATGCTAATGTTATAAAATGACAATGAGAACTTTTAGTTATGGCAAATAGTAAATATTTATCTGTTTTTACACCCGCTACAGAAGAACAAAGAAAAGCAAATTTTGAAGATTATTGGGAATTTACCCAGCAACATGGAGGAGAGCTTTTTGAAAAAGACAGAGATTTAGCTATAAAAAGAGCTAGATTGAAACATTTTCAAGATAATCCAGTTAAATTACGGCAACCTTTGGCTGATCCTGACGCATTTTACAGAAATTATGTTGAGATGCAGGATGATCCTAAGTCTTTGGACCGCATGGTTTTAATGTTAACAGGTATGTATAAATTTGCTCGACATGAATGGGTAGGGATAAAAGGTGCGTGGGACTCAGTGCCTGATATGGTAAATTGTCATACAGTAGAAGATAAAATCAGTCGTGTTCACCTTGCTGAGGAATTTTGTCATGTACGCTTGTTTGACGAAATGCTCAAAACGTGTGGATTAGATAAAGTTGAGTGGGTTCCTTTAGGGCCGATTAAAGAAAAAATCTATGAACAATTCCCAAAGTTTCCCGGTTTTTTAGTGGATACACCTGCTTTTGTTACTGAATTAATGGGAGTTACTTTTTATTGCCACCTATATGCATTATTTGATGAAGTATTGGTTGATGAGCCAGAAGTACGTGATCGTCTTAAAGAGTTGTTAGATGAAATCACCATTGATGAAGTTGCACATGTTGGGCAACGAAGAAATTTTATTGGACCAATAGGCATGAAAGTCTCTAAAGTATTGGTAAGTCCTTTTTACACCATGTTTTTTAATGATATCCCTGAAGTTGCAGAATTATTTGATGTTAAACAAATGATAAAAGATGGTTTGGCATTTGATTTTAATCAACTTCCTGAGCATATGTTAGCGCGTAGCTGGATACCTTCATACTGTTTTGCAACTAGTTAGGTTAGTTTGATTCTTTCAGATTTATTTTTTATTACTTAACTTCTACGAGCCTTTTTTAGTATTCTAGGCTTGTAGCTTGTAATATATTAACGTATTTTCAATATTTGATTATCCAGTTAAAAATATTTCTTATGGGTTTAATTTGCTCTGATAACTCTTAATTTGTGATGCTTAATTGCTTCTTGAATGAGTGTTTTTATGTCTTGTGACAATTAATGCTCTATGGTTAAAGGAACTATCTTTTTGTGGTTATTTAATGTATAACTACTTAGTTAGAGAAAATCTTCAGCCAAAATATATCCTACTAATTAAATAAGACCTAATAGTTCCTGACCAAAACCTACAAAAGGCTTTTTAGGTTTTGAATCCCCTCGAAATTCTATTTTTCTCGTTGGATAGGTATTCTGCTGTTTCATCGCTGAGATTGATTTATAGAGGTTCTCAGAGTTAAGCTGAAGATTTTTTGTGATAAGGTAGCTTGTTGAAATTTAAGGTATAATTACTGGATGTTTATTTTATGTGTATGCTAATAAAACTTTTTAAACTATTTTCTTTTGTTTCGGTTTTATCCTTGCTTAGCCCTATACCCTATGTGTTAGCTAATCAACCAAAGCCTGAACGTTACACTCAAACCCTTCAACAAGGAGAAATACCGCAAGGATTGACTGGCAACGAATGGAGCAGTATTCAAAATCAGGTTAAACGTGCTAAATATCGACTCTACCCTGATGAAAGAGGTGGGTTTTATTCTGCTAACCCTGCTCATGGTTGGAAAATCCACTATGCAGCCAATGGTATGACCACTCTCTCACCACGTAGTAAAACTGTTAAACCTTATCACTTGGGGATGAAGTTAAGTGCTATTGGATATCAAACCATGAAAACTTTAAATCACCCACAATCTATTAGCCAGAAAGACTTTACAGTTAGCTATCAATGGAATGAGAATCTGCGTGAAAGGTGGATTAACTCTGATCAACAACTGGAACAATGGTTTGTACTTGAACAAAAACCAGAGGGTAGTGACAAAGGTCTGCCATTGACTTTGCAGATGACCCTGCACAGCGAGCTAAACGCTCAGCTGAATGATAAAACACTGTCTTTTTCTGATTTGGCAGAAACAAACATTACCTATAATAAATTAAAAGTTTGGGATGCTAACGGTAAGGAAATTTCAGCTGATATGCAATTAGAAGGTAATACCCTTAGTTTATTAATCAATGATCAATTTGCTCAGTATCCTCTAACGGTGGATCCCAGCTTTACACAACAGGCCTATTTGAAGGCTTCTAATTTAGAAACTTATGATATCTTTGGTTGGTCTGTCGCTGTTTCTGGCAATACGCTGGTAGTGGGTGCTAGGGATGAAGACAGTAACAGTGTAGGTGTCAATAGTAATCAAAGTAATAATTCAGCAGGTTTTTCTGGTGCAGTCTATGTTTTTACTCGAACTGGGTCGACATGGAGTCAGCAGGCTTACTTAAAACCATCTAATACGGGTGGAGGTGATAAATTTGGTTATTCTGTCGCCATTTCTGGTAATACTTTGGTGGTGGGTGCTATTAGTGAAGACAGTAATAGTGTTGGAGTTAATGGTAGTCAAAGTAATAATTCAGCCAGTGATTCTGGTGCAGCTTATGTATTTACTCGTACGGGAACGACATGGAGTCAGCAAGCCTATCTGAAAGCATCTAATGCGGAAACAGGTGACAAATTTGGTTATTCTGTCGCCATTGCTGGTAATACACTGGTGGTAGGAGCTTATCTTGAAGACAGCAGTAGCACAGGAGTCAATGGGAATGGTCAAAATAATAACTTAGCAGATAGTTCCGGTGCAGCCTATGTTTTTACTCGTGCTGGAGCTACATGGAGCCAGCAGGCCTATCTAAAGGCTTCTAATACAGGAGCTGGGGATGACTTTGGTAAATCTATTAGTATTTCTGGTAATACGATAGTGGTGGGTGCTAGGGAGGAAGACAGTGAAAGCACGGGGGTTAATGGTAATCAAAGTAATAATTTATCTACTGACTCTGGTGCAGCCTATGTCTTCACCCGTGCTGGCGCGATATGGAGTCAGCAGGCTTATTTGAAGGCTTCTAATACGGATTTTGAAGATGCTTTTGGTTGGTCTGTGGCTATTTCTGGTAATACCCTAGTGGTAGGGGCTAATTATGAAGAGAGTAATAGCCGAGGCGTTAATGGAGATGACAGTGATTTTTCTGCTAGTGCTTCCGGTGCTGCTTTTGTTTTCATTCGAACTGGATCGACATGGAGTCAACAGGCTTACTTGAAGGCTTCTAATACAAAAGCCGATAGCGAGTTTGGTTGGTCTGTTGCTATTTCTGGTAATACGATAGTCGTGGGCACTCAAAATGAAGACAGTAATAGTACAGGGGTCAATGGAAATCAAAGTAATAATTTAGCTGCTGGGTCTGGAGCAGCTTATGTCTTTACTAGAGCCGGATCATCATGGCTTCAGCATGCCTATTTGAAAGCTTCTAATACAGGTGCTTATGATACCTTTAGCTGGAATGTCGCTATTTCAGGTGATACTTTAGTGGTGGGTGCTGGACGTGAAGATAGTATAGGAGTAGATGGCAGCCTAAGTAATTTGTCTCCAAACTCCGGTGCAGCCTATGTTTTTACTACTATTCCTCCCCATGTACTCCCTAATAACCAATGGCACCAAGTTAGCTTACCTATGGATCCTAAGGCCAAGAATACTGTTGCAAATGTTTTTGGTGATGACGGACTTGGAACATATAATACTAACTGGAGAGTTTTTTATTACAACATAAATAGTAACAGCTATGTAAAGCTTGCGTTAACTAATACGCTTAGCCCTGGTGTTGGTTATTGGATAATTCAGACTACAGGGAGTAATAAAACATTAGAAATGCCTATTGGAAGTGCAACAATATCCACAGCATTGCCTGCTCCTGCCGGTTGCTCTTCAGTAAGTTGTTTTCAGATTGCTTTGGGTACACAAGCCGCTACAACGCAATGGCAAATGATCGGTTATCCTTACGGAACTAGCCAATTATTTTCAAAAAGCAGGGTTCACACTAACACCGCGCCTTGTAATTCATCTGGCTGTACAGTCTTAGAGGCTAAAGATGGGAGTATTTTCAATAATCAACTTTGGAGTTATAACGGTTCTAGTTATTCAGTTATTAATGCAAATAATAATTTGGAACCATGGATGGGCTTCTGGGGAGCCACGTTGAACAATTCTAATGGAACAACTCCTTCACTACTAATACCTAAACCCGGCATATTACCCTAAATAAACTTAATGAATAATATATTTGACAGAATATTATATTGAATCCGTTAATCCATTTTTGATCACTCTTATATATGAGGAGTGGTTATTAGTTTCATCGTTAAGGTAGAGTATTACTGTACAATACTCATGAAAATTACATTAGGCAGAAATCTAAATTACAGAGGGTAATCATAGAAGAGGGGTAATGATTTTGATTAAATTGTCTCTATCAATTTCTCCGGGTTGTCTATGAATAACCTGTCCTCGGGGATTAACAAACACGGTAAATGGAACAGCATTAACGATATTTCCTAGCTGATGTGACAGGGCAATAGCTTCATCTCCACCCACTAATATAGGGTAATTAATATTAATGGTGTCTAGGTATTCTTTAACAGACTGAGAGTCTTCAATTGCTATACCAATAAACTGTATATTATTAGATTTAAATTCATTTTGTAGTTTAATAAATTCAGGAATTTCTTTTAAGCATGGAGGGCACCATGTTGCCCAAAAATTAATAATACGTATTTTTCCTTGCCATTCTGTAATGTTGCGCTGTTTGCCTGTTAAGTCAGGTAAACTAAAATCTATTAAAGGCGTATTTGGTTTTATATTGTCAGAACTATTAGATAGAGAGTGTGAAAAAAAACCTCCCGCCGTTGCGATAACTGCTGCAAAAACAATATAAAGCGTGTTTTTATTCATAAAATTACAGGCTATTTAGGTTTGACAAAAAGGTATCGCTATTTTGATAACCTATGACTCTGGATGCCTTTCTTTCTTGTTTATCAGAACCAAAGAAAATAATGGCAGGTGGCCCAATGAGGTTGAAACGTTCTAGTAAGGCTTTATCATCAGCTGAGTTTTTGGTGACATCTGCCTGAATCAAGACAAAGTCTGATAATTTTTGTTTAACTTTCTCATCAGTAAAGGTATAGGCCTCCATTTCTTTACAGGAGATACACCAGTCTGCATAGAAATCTAGCATAACCCATTGGTTGTCTTTACTTGCTTTTTCTAGTACTTCATCTAATTCAGCAAGGGATGCAACCCTTTTAAAAGTAAGACCATGTTTCTGTTCTGATGAAGTATTAATGCTGCCGATTCCTTGCAAGGGTTGTAGCGGATTAGTATTTCCCATGCTTAAGCCAATGAGTAATAAAACGCCATAAACTAATAGCATCAGACCGAAACCTTTCCACAGTTTAGGCCAGCCAGAGATGTTTTCGGGCAAAGGGTCTATTGCTCGAAGGTAAATAGCAGGAATAATTAATAATGAAGCTGTTAGCAACATGGTGATTGAAGCCGGTAATATGCGATCTAGCATCCATACAGAGACAGCTAGCATAATAACGCCAAAAACGGCTTTGGTTGAATTTAGCCAGTGGCCTGCTTTAGGTAATAAGGATCCAGCTGAAGCGCCTAGTAATAACAAAGGGGTTCCCATAGCAAAGCCCATCATAAATAATGCAGACCCACCTAAGATAACATCCCCAGTTTGTCCTATATAAACAAGTGCTCCAGCTAAAGGTGCTGCAACGCAAGGGCCAACAATGAGTGATGAAAGTGCGCCCATTATAGCGGCACCAATATAAGAACCGTCGCGATGACTGTCGCTAGAATTATGTAATTTGGCTTGAAAAGTTTTGGGTAATTCAAGGTTATAAAAACCAAACATAGAGAAAGAGAGTAGTATGAAAATACCACTAAAAACGGCAATAACCCAGGGTTCTTGAAAGATAATTTGTAAGTTACTACCGAACAGAGCCGCTAATATGCCAAAAACAGTATAAGTTAATGCCGAGGCGATGACATAGCTCAGGGAGAGTAAAAATGCTTTTCGGGTGGTAACGTTTTCTCCTTGCCCAACAATAATCCCTGATAAAATGGGAATCATTGGAAAAATACAAGGGGTAAAAGCTAGCAAAAGTCCAAATCCAAAAAAGCTGAGTAATGTTAAGCCAAAAGAATCATGCTGTAATGATTGAAAAATTTGATCTTGTTCAGATAGTTTTTCTTTTGGAGCGGTCGATGGTTTGTTTAGAGTTAATGTTTCAGGTAGCAGTAATTCTATGGTCTTTTCCATTGGAGGATAACAAACACCACGGTCAGCGCAACCTTGATATTTAACCAATAATGAGATCGAATGTGATCTTTTATCAGTACGATTGAGAGGGACGTCAAAGCTGAGTTCATTATGAAAAATGTGTACTTGGCCAAATGATTCATCATGATAAGGCGTGCCTTGTGGAAGAGTAATTGTGCCTAATTGGGTTGATGCACTGTTAAGTAAAGAGAGTTTTGTTTTTTCTTTATACAGATAATATCCATCTGCAATCACCCAATTAACATGAAGTGTGTTTGCATCTTTTATAGAGGCAAATAGTTGAAATGCTTGGTCGCCAGGTAGCAACTCATCTTGAAATATATTGTTTTTTAAATGACTAAATCCATTGAGAAGTTGGTTAATCGAATCTGAGCTGGTAGAGGTCTTAGGTTGAGGTATATTTAGAGTGAGCGTTTTTTGTTGTGGAGGGTAACAGATACCACTTTCTGAACAACCTTGATATTTAATAAGGAGTTTAACTGAAGATAACGCACTTTTATTCGTGATCGGAGCCGATACATTAAGTTGGTTGGTATAAATAACCATGTCACCAAAAAAATCATCATGCTTAGGTTTTCCTGCTGGCATGTTAAGTTTGCCGATTTGAACTTCTTCCGTTTGAGATATTATTTTAGTTTTGCTTTGGTATAGATAATAGCCATCAGCAATAGCCCAGGATACCTCTATTTTTTCTGCAGAAATTGCTTTTGCAGAAATAGAAAAGGCTTTGTCGGCAGTTAATAAGCCACTTGTGCCTAAAGCCTGAGCCTGGTGAGTGACTAAAATAAAAAAACTAAGAAAAAGGGTGGCGATGAAAGACATGTTTCTATCCAATGCAAGTATTCTAGGAAGTCCCGTGTAAATAGGGACAATAGCTGCTTTTGTTAGTTCAAAGCATGAGAGTGTATAAAATATGGGGGGTAATAGAGTGAACTAGATATGCTCTCACTAACTTTTAGAATTTTTTAGAGTTTTTACTATTACGAAAAATAAGGGGTTGTTCATTTTTAGATAAAGCACTTTCTCTTGCTGAATCTAATGCCTCTTGAATTACATGATGTTCAGGTGATTTACTGCAAACTGGATCCGCAGTGTACATGTCTCCAGTTAACATATATGCCTGACAGTGGCAGCCTCCAAAGTCTTTATCCTTTTCATCACAGCTACGGCAAGGTTCTTTCATCCAGTCATTGCCTCGAAAGAAGTTGAAAGCTTTAGATTCATTCCAAATTTCTTCAATGTTGTACTCGTTTACATTAGGACAATCTAACCCTGGTAAATCTCGTGCTGAGTGGCAAGGTAAGGCAACACCATCAGGTGCAATTGTTAAAAAGGTCGTTCCCCAGCCATTCATGCAAGCTTTAGGTCGATCTTCGTAATAATCGGGGATAACATAATAAATTTTCATTTTACCCTCGACTTTTTCTTTGAATGCCTGGGCTATGGACTCAGCCTTATCAAATTGTTCTATAGTTGGCATTAGCAAATCTCTGTTTGTATGCGCCCATCCATAGTATTGTGTATTTGCTAACTCCAAATAATCAGCACCTAGCTCTTCTGCCATTTCCAGAATTTGAGTCATTTGGTGTATGTTCTCCCGGTGAATGACAACGCAGAGCACCATTGGGTAACCATGCTTTTTGACTAAACGGGCAACTTGTTTTTTAGTTTTGTAAGATTCGGTTCCAGCTAAGTGGTCGTTAAGCTCTTGAGTGCTGGCTTGAATACTGATTTGAATATGATCTAACCCTGCGTCTTTTAACTGAATTATTTTTTCTTCTGTTAGTCCATAACCTGATGTAATCAGGTTTGAATAATAACCTAGCTGGCGTGCGTGAGCGACTAATTCAACTAAATCAGGGCGGGTTAAAGGTTCTCCACCAGAAAAGCCTAGCTGAACAGCTCCCATTTTTCTAGCCTGACTTAATACGCGTTTCCAATCTTCGGTGCTTATTTGCGTATCGTGTTTTGTATAGTCTAGTGGATTAGAGCAGTAAGGGCATTGTAACGGACATTTATAGGTCAGTTCTGCCAGTAACCAGCGAGGAGGGGTGATGTTAAGGTTGCTCGATCCAGCCATTTTTTAATGCCACTTCTAGGAAACTATTAATATCGTCTTTTAAATCACTTGTAGAAAAAATTTCTTCTAATTCTGTAACAATTTGACTTAGGTCACGTGAGCCATCACATAACTGTAAAATTTCAGCAGAACTTGGATTAAGCTCTACCATACCTTCTGGATAAAGAATAACATGTTTTTGCTGTGCATCTTCCCATTGTAAACGATGCATGGGGGAGAATTTGATTTTTAAATTTGGATCTAAACTCATATTATTTTATTACTCCTGTTGACTGAGTTCTTCGTTGGCTAGATAAGTGAAATTACTCTTCGATATTATTCGAATGTAACCAAGTGTTAGTTATCTAACCTCCATGTCTCTTATTTTTCAACATTAAAATAGGGAGGCATATCATTTACATAAGCCATATACATTGCATCAGCCATAGACCATAAAACATTAAGTTTAAATTGAAGTATTTCAACCATACGATTTTGTTGCTCACGCGTTTTATACCAGTCTAAGGTGATTTCCAAGCCATGCTCCACATCTCTTCTGGCTTCTGAAAGGCGTTTTTTAAAATAAATATAACCTTCTTCCTTGATCCAAGGGTACAGTTCTGGCCAGTTATCTAAACGCTGTTTATGAATTTTAGGGGCAAACATTTCTGTTAATGATGAGCTTGCTGCCTCATGCCACTCAGAGCGTCTTGCAAAATTAACATAAGCATCAACTGCAAAACGTACAGCAGGCAATACATGCTCTAATGAAGTAATTTCTTCCCTTGTCATCCCAACGGCTATACCTAACTGAACCCAAGCTTCAATGCCTCCTGTATCACCAGGTTGACCATCATGATCAAGGATACGCTGAGTCCAAATGGAACGTGTTTCACGATCTGGGCAGTTAGCTAAAATATTGGCATCTTTAATTGGAATCATTATTTGATAATAAAACCGATTGGCAACCCAGCCTTGTAATTGTTTTTGAGTGAGTTTACCTTCATTCATCAACGTATGCATAGGGTGATGAATGTGGTACATTTTTTCCATACCACGTAATTTGGCTTCAAATTCTTCTTTAGACCATGCTTTATTAGAACAACAACCCATCTGTTTAACCTGTTGTGTAGTGCGAATTTGTTCGCAAGTTGAAAGTAAAACTAACTGAAGTGCGCTCTACAATTATTTATAATTCAATTTTCATATTATCGTAAGATACTTCAATACCTGATTTATCTAGAATTTTACGTTGTCTAGAATTGTCGTCTAAAATGGGATTTGTGTTATTGATATGGATCAATATTTTACGAGGTTTTTCCATTGAATTTAAAATTTCGATCATGCCGCCTTCACCTGATTGGGGTATATGACCAATAGATCTTGCTAATAAAGGTCGGCCAACAGAGGCTAGTTCATCATCTGTCCAAAATGTGCCGTCTACCATAACGCAGTCGGCTTCAGTCATTGCTTTTTCTACGTGTGCTTCTATAGCCCCTAAGCCAGGTGCGTAAAAGGTTGTTTTACCCGTTGAAATTTGGCGAATGACCACGCCTATATTATCACCTTCGTGCGGGTCATCTCTGTGGGGGGAATAAGGGGGGGCTTTGCTTTTAAGTGGTAAAGCAGTGAACTCCAAGTCATCAATGTTAGGTATGGTAAAGGAGTCACCATTCAATGGGATAGGGTGATCGATCACGCCACAAAAGTGTTCCAATATATTAAAAATAGGAAAGCCTGTTGTGAGGTCTTGCTTCACCATGTCTGTACAATAAATAGTTAGCGGGTCACCTTCACGAAGAATAAGTAATCCCGTTGCATGGTCGATTTGAGAGTCGATCATGACAATTGCCTCAATGCCTGTACCACGAACTTTGTTTTTAGGGTGAATTTCTGGAAAATTCTCTAATTGCGTGCGTACGTCAGGTGATGCATTAAACAGCACCCAGCGCTCTCCATCAGATGAAACAGCAATAGATGATTGGTTGCGAGTGCTGGCTTTGATAGAGCCCGCCCTGACGGCTTTACAATTGGGGCAGCTACAATTCCATTGAGGAAAACCTCCTCCTGCACCTGAACCGAGAACTCTGATCTTCATGTTTTTTATTGTATCTGTTTAGACAAGTCATAAATGATACGGTATTACTAACAATTATGCACGTTGTTGTGCGATTCAAACTAGAATTATTAGGCAAAAAAAAAGGAGCAAATTGCTCCCTTTTTTATCTAAACCGAAAAAAAAACTTAACGGTTGTAGATGTACATTGTTACTTCAAAACCAAAACGTAGGTCTGTGTAAGCTGGTTTTTCCCATTTCATAGTATTTACCTCCAAAATAAATTTTATTTTCTTGCTAGCTTGATCAAGTTAAGCTAATTTGAAGTATACGACGAACTTTTTTTTTGTGCAACATATTAAAAACATTATCTGTGAGTTTATCGAGGTTATTTTTTATAATTATAAAAATAATAAGCCAAAACTTTCTATAATTAAGTGCTTTTACTTGTATACAGATAAATAGAGCGTTATATTCGTAAGGTTAAAAATAATAAAGGTTTTAGGAGGGTTTTATGGTTGGTGATTTAATCGCAGTTACAATTTTGATGTGGGTTGTTGCTCTTTGTGCGTTTGCACCTCTAGGTTATTTCATTTATATGTATACTAGGAAGAATGGAGAGCCTTTTGGCGATACGGAGCCTCATGGAGATAGCGAGTCTAAAGTATTGGATATTGCTGAGCAGGTAATTAATAAAATAAAAGGCTTGATGGGTAAAAAATAAGTTTAGTAGTAAGGTGAGCATTGTTCTCCTTACTAAGGACTGAGGATGAAATAAAACCCGAAACTGGACGAAAAGACACGTCAGTTTCGGGTTTTATAAAATTCTCAGTCCTAAAGGCTTAAAATCTATTCTTTACATGTTGGGCAATTGATATTTTTTTGTAATTTCATTTCATTCCATTGCATAGAAAGCCCATCTAGCAATAGGAGTCTTCCTGTTAATGTTTCTCCGATATGGACAATAAGTTTTATTGCTTCCATCGCTTGAATACTTCCAATAATACCCGTTACTGGTGCTATAACTCCATTTGTTGCACAATTTTGCATTTCGTCTCCATTATCAGTGTAAAGACAGTTGTAGCAGGGGCTGTTATTTAATCCTGGAGTAAAAACAGATAACTGGCCTTCAAATCGAATGGCTGCTCCAGAAACTAAAGGTGTTTTTTTTTGTACACACGCAGAATTAATGGCAAAGCGAGTGCTAAAGTTATCACTACAATCTAGTACCACATCAGCATTGTTTACTTCCATTTCAAGCTGATTTCCTTCTAATCGTTGTTTAACAGCAATGACTTCTATTTCAGGGTTTATTTTTTTCAGTGTCTCTTGGGTTGAAATAACTTTGTCTGTCCCAATATCATTCGTATGATGAGCAATCTGTCTCTGTAGGTTTGATAAATCAACCTCGTCATCATCGTAAATAGTTATGTGACCAACCCCTGCTGCGGCAAGGTAAATGGATGCGGGAGAACCTAATCCACCAGCACCAACGATAAGAATTTTGGCGGCTAAGAGTTTTTGCTGACCCTCAATATCAATTTGAGGAAGCATAATTTGACGGCTATACAGAAGTAATTGGTGGTCGTTCATTAGGTGATTTAAGCGGTGATGAAGAAAGAGAATAATGACACACACTGGACAGAGTGCAAAATCTGATTGTTTTAATGTTCTTTCCTTTTATTTAAGGAGAGAACTTCATGACGAGATTTTTAACTTAATTATATTATTGTTTAGGAGAACAAAAGATGAATATACGTCCGTTACACGACAGAATCATCGTTAAACGCGTTGAAGAAGAAACTACTTCTGCTGGTGGTATCGTTTTACCTGGCTCAGCTACAGAAAAGCCAAGTGAAGGTGAAGTTTTAGCTGTAGGTACTGGTAAACAGCTAGATAGCGGTGAAGTACGTGCATTGGAAGTAAAGGTTGGCGATAAAGTACTTTTTGGCAAATACTCTGGCAATGAAGTCAAAATTGATGGTGAAGAACTTATCGTTATGCGAGAAGAAGACATCATGGGTATTTTGGGTTAAACACTCGATTTATTACTAACCTTTTTTAATAGGATTGAAAGAAAATGGCAGCAAAAGACGTAAAATTTGGTACTGACGCACGTGGTTTAATGGTCACGGGCGTTAATGTATTAGCAAATGCAGTAAAAGTAACATTGGGCCCTAAAGGTCGTAATGCAGTTTTAGATAAAAGCTTTGGCGCACCAACGATCACTAAAGATGGTGTGTCGGTTGCAAAGGAAATCGAATTAGCCGATAAATTCGAAAATATGGGCGCGCAAATGCTTAAAGAAGTTGCATCGCAAACATCTGATGTAGCGGGAGACGGAACAACAACAGCAACTGTACTGGCTCAGGCAATCGTTAGCGAAGGCTTAAAGTCAGTTGCTGCAGGCATGAACCCAATGGATCTAAAGCGTGGTATTGATTTAGCTGTGACTAAATCAGTTGAAGCGATTATTGCTTCAGCAACACCTTGCACAGATAACAAAGCGATTGCACAGGTTGGTACGATTTCGGCAAATGCTGATGAGTCTGTGGGCAAAATCATTGCAGAAGCAATGGGGAAAGTGGGTAAAGAAGGGGTTATTACTGTTGAAGAAGGTACTGGCTTAGACAATGAATTAGATGTTGTTGAAGGTATGCAATTTGACCGTGGTTATTTGTCTCCTTACTTCATTAACAATCAGGATAGCATGAGTGTTGAATTAGATGATCCGTTCATTTTATTATTCGACAAGAAAATCTCTAATATCCGTGATTTACTGCCAACGTTAGAAGCCGTAGCGAAAGCTGGCCGTCCTTTATTGATTGTTGCCGAAGATGTAGAAGGCGAAGCGCTAGCGACATTAGTTGTTAACAATATGCGTGGTATCGTTAAAGTTGCAGCTGTTAAAGCTCCAGGTTTTGGTGATCGTCGTAAAGCAATGTTAGAAGATATTGCTGTATTAACTAGTGCAACAGTTATCTCTGAAGAAATTGGTTTGTCTCTAGAGAAGGTTGAATTAGATCAATTAGGAACAGCGAAGAAAATTCAAATCACAAAAGAAAACACAGTGATTGTTGATGGTTCTGGTTCTGAAGAAAATATCAAAGGCCGTGTGGCACAAATTCGTGCACAAGCGGACGAAGCAACTTCTGATTACGACAAAGAGAAACTACAAGAGCGTCTTGCTAAATTAGCAGGCGGTGTTGCAGTGATTAAAGTTGGTGCTGCAACTGAAGTTGAAATGAAAGAGAAAAAAGCACGCGTAGAGGATGCATTGCATTCAACTCGTGCTGCTGTGGAAGAGGGTGTTGTTGCCGGTGGCGGTGTTGCTCTAGTTCGTGCTCTTAGTGCGCTAGACGGTGTAGAAGGAGCAAATCATGATCAAAAAGTCGGTGTTGATATTTTACGTCGTGCAATGTCTGCCCCTTTACGTCAAATCGTAGCTAACGCGGGTGATGAAGCTTCTGTCGTATTAAACCAGGTAGCTGCTGGTGAAGGTAACTACGGTTATAATGCGGCGACAGGTGAATACGGCGATATGATTGAAATGGGTATCCTGGATCCTGCTAAAGTAACACGTGCAGCATTACAAAATGCAGCATCTGTTGCTAGCTTAATGATCACTACTGAAGTGATGGTAGCCGATGCTCCATCTGATGATAGCGCACCTGCAATGCCTGATATGGGTGGCATGGGCGG